>JAGUWT010000090.1 GCA_020062205.1 Thermodesulfovibrionales bacterium | reverse complement strand
TCTCGTCAGGAAATCTCTAAACCTCGTATGGCTTGTCGAATAATTTGAAAGGGCAACTACACAGTTTACAACTTGCTTTTTATATTTTCTGATAATATCCTCAGCCCTTTTCATATCCCAACCTTCAATATTTTTTGTCAGAATAGGGAGGAAACCCACGCCCTTCTTTAAAGATTCGATAGCCTTTTCACCAAATGCAAGTTTCCAGAGATCTTCTGGTGGTTCTGCACCATGGCTGCCTGTAGCTGGATATTCATGGAATATGAGTGTTTTACAAAAGTTCTTGCCTATCTCTGCTGCAAGTAAAGAGAGACACCTGAGTCTTGATCTTCGCACACTATCTGATTCATCCATCTGTTCTTTCTCTAAAGGTCTGTCAGTAAATAGAAGAACCTTTTCATATTTTCTAACACCGAGGTTGACCCTGAATATATCTCTTATTGCGTTGGTTATCAACGTGATTCTACCGGAATAAAAATTCCATTTGTTCGAGATGTTCACCTGGAAAACTGATAGGATAGTCATTATTGAAACATGCAGTGCAGAAATTATGAGAATTCGGGACAATCTTTTTGAGCCCTTCAAGGCTTAAATAGGTGAGGGAATCAGCGGTTACATATTTTCTGATCTCTTCTAAAAGATGGGTGGATGCGATGAGTTCCTGTCTGGTAGGTGTATCTATACCATAGAAACAGGGGCCAATGGTCTGAGGAGAGCTTATCTTGAGATGTACCTCTTTTGCCCCCCCCCCTTCCCTGAGCATCTTGACTATCTTCTTGCTCGTGGTCCCTCTGATTATTGAATCATCTATAACGACCAGCCTTTTCCCCTCAAGAAGTTTCCTCACGGGGTTGAGCTTCACCTTAACACCAAAATGTCTTATGCTGTGCTTTGGTTCTATAAATGTCCTTCCAACATAATGGTTTCTTATAAGGCCGAAATCGAATGGTATTTTACTCTTCTCTGAAAATCCGAGTGCTGCTGGGACACCTGAGTCAGGTACTGGTATCACAAGGTCTGCATCTGTATTAGATTCTATTGCAAGCTGTCTCCCGAATTCTTTCCGTAACTCGTTCACATTCAACCCTCCAAAGATATTGCTGTCGGGTCTCGAAAAGTAGATGAACTCGAATACGCAGAATGCCTTCCTTGGGCTCGTGAGCACTTTCAGAGACTTGAGCCCGGTGTCATTTATTATTAGTATCTCGCCTGGCTCTATGTCACGCACATACTTTGCACCTATGAGATCAAAGGCGCATGTCTCTGAAGCAAGAATATATGCACCATCCTTCATCCCCAGGGAGAGTGGCCTCACACCATAAGGGTCCCTTACCGCGATAAGCTCTTTTTCCCTCAATATAAGCAAACTGAAGGCACCACTAATATACTTAACTGCGTGGACAACCCTTTCATAAAAGTCAGCTCCTTTTAAATGGGCAACGAGGTGCACAACAACCTCACTATCTGAGGTTGATTGAAATATTGCCCCTTCATTCTCAAGGGATGTCCTGAGCTCTATAGCATTCACGAGGTTTCCGTTATGTGCGATAGCAAGTGAGCCAAGGGCAAAGTTTGCGACGATCGGTTGAACATTCTTCAGGACGCTGGTTCCGGCTGTAGAATAGCGATTATGTCCTATTGCTGTATGACCAGGAAGTCTCTTCAGCCTCTTTTCACTGAAAATATCAGCAACTAATCCCATTGATTTTTCGAGAAAGAGCTGCCTCCCATCCGATGAACAAATGCCGGCACCCTCCTGCCCTCTGTGTTGGAGTGCATAAAGGCCAAGGTATGTGAGGTTTGCCGCCTCAGGGTGTCCGTATACCCCGAATATTCCGCATTCTTCGTGGATATCGTATATCACAAAACCCATTTTAACATATATCAGACTTTTCGGATTATTTAGATGCCTTGAGTTTCTTTACCAGTTGTCGTATCTTTGGAGCATCAGGACTCTCTGGAGACAATCTGAGATATTCCTCGAATTCTTGAACAGCCTCTTGTTTCTTTTTAAAGTCAAAGGCAAGGACAACGCCAAGGTTCCTGTGAGCATTTAGATGGTTCGGATTTATACCTATTGCCTTTCTGTATTCCTCAACTGCTCTATCAGGCTTTCCGATATTCCGATAACAGGTACCCATATCAACTCTCACATCCACGTTATTTGGATCCAAATCAAGCGCTTTCTGATATACATTGATAGCCTCATGAAACTGGGAGGTATCCATCAGTATGTTGCCGAATTCAATCCATGCACTCAGATTTTTGGGGTTCTGTCTGACTGATTCCTGAAGTTGCATGATTCGACTTTGTCCGTATATGGGGCCTGTTGGGAATGGAGGTTTGACCTTCGGTTCTTCTTTTTTCTGGCAGCTCATCAAACATAAAAACGAGATTAAACATGCAATAAGTACCCTTTTCATATACAAACACCCATTGAAGCTTTTTCAGGTATTGTAACAGATTTGCACAAGGAGGTGATATACTTGATTTATATGGGTTACAAGGATAGCTGTATGAAGATTTTGAAAAAGGGTATTTTAATATCAGGTGCAATTGTCCGTTCTTTCATTGGAATAGGCGCAACAGTATTACTCTTCTTTGCACTGAAAAAGAAAAAGTCAAAATAGATTGTTGGATATTCAATTAAACAATGAAATCGCCTTCGAGACATCTTTCACCCCTCTTCATAGGGATATAAAAGGCAAGGCTATTCAGGATAATTAAGAAAAGACCTGTCATGATAAACTGACTCTTCTCCATAAAGCTGAGTGCAAGATGTGATATCTCTGTTTTTTTGTAAAGGTAAAAACACCATGTCTCGAGAGAGACTGTCAGAAGCACTATCGAGAATGCAATAAGCATAAAAAGCATCCCGCCAGGGCTCATTGAAATAGAGGCTATATTTTCGTATCTGAACCTTGCATACATGGCACCCATTCCTGTGCCAATTCCGCTTATAGAGATACAGAGGATCAATACAGTAATTTCGGAGAGGAGCATTAATATACTGTCTGCACCAATTGCTATATTTGTTATAAACACAATGGTTAACAGGATGACCGTTACAGGAATAAAGCCATATAAGAATTTTGACCAGATGAATCTTTTTGTGGTTAGAGGTGATGTCCTTATTATCCAGAAGGCCATACCTTCAAGGCTTATCGAGGCATAAAGAAATCTTGCTGAGACTGCAGAAAGTACAAGACCTGCCATCAGCATATTGATGAGAACCATAAGTTCCTTGATAAAAGGCGAAATTTCAGAGAGTGCATGTATGGGGATTGACTGGAAATTATAGACATAGATGAGTATGAGTGACCCTATAATAAAGAGCTGTGACCACTGACTTGGATCCCTGAGAAATATCTTCACATCTTTCCATAGAACTGCATCATTGCTGTCTGGATAAAACCTCTCTGTGCTTACCTTTATACTTTGCCCTATAGATGGCTGAATCTTTTCAAGATTATTTCTGTAAAACCTGTTACCAATTGCACCTGATAGCATAAGCATAAACGCACTATTGCTGAATAGCAATAATGAATAAAGTGCATCTGGTGTCTGTCTTTTCAGAAGCGGTGCAACAGACTCTGTTATCCAGAGACTGGGCATAAATGGGGAATCCGTCTTTATTGCAAGCAACGCATGGATAAATCTTTCAGGACTTGCAAGATCAATAGACCATTGTGACCTGACGGAAATATATGCAAATAAGAAAAGGAGGAGGCCTGCAGCAAGGAGTGCAAGCCGTGTCTTTTTCGCAGGAAATACCCTCGTAAGCAGATGTGCAACGGCTACTCCGATACCACCTGATATAAGGATAAAAGGAATGAAGGTTAGAATAAGCATAAGATAAAAAAGAGGTGAAGCATTATAGCTCACTCCATAGGCCACAAAAAAAGGCGGTATGAAGGATATTACCATCCAGGATGAAATAGATATTGTCTCTATGGTCTTCAGTCTCAGGATATCCTTTATCTCTATTGGTCTTGACATGAAAAGAGGGATATCCTTTGAGATATAAAAACAAGAAAGTGCAGTGATGATATTGCTGAGAAAAAGAAAAATACCGAGGCTGAAAAAGGTCATGGAGAGGAGTTTCTTAGAAAGGATTTCTCCAAAGAATTCTATACCACGGATGAATTTCAGGACTTCATATGAACCAATATAAAATACTGACCAGAAGACAAGCCCGATGAATATAAAAGGAAGCCTTTTCAATATGGATTTCAAGTTTGTAGAATTTTTTATTGATAGTATCTTCGGACTGAGGAGAAGAATAGTTGTTTTCATAAGGTTATCTTCAGAAATAATTCTTGAAGACCACCTTCTGTTATAATCTCTTCCCGGGTTTTTATGCTTATGAGTGAGCCTTTGCTGATAAGTCCAACCCTTTCGCATAGTTCTTCAGCAATGTGCAGACTATGCGTCGCAAAAAATATGGTGACACCTTCAGAGCTAAATTTTTTTATTGTGTCTTTCAGCATTATTACCCCGAATGGGTCAAGGCCAGCAAATGGCTCATCAATGAGAAGGACTCGAGGATTATGTACCAGGGCAGATAAAAATAACAGCCTCTGTCTCATGCCCTGTGAATAACTTTCTATTAATTCTCCCTCTATCTCATTTATGCCGAATTCCCCACTGAGCTTATCAATTCTTTTCATGGCTAAGGACTTATTAATGTTGTGGAGAGAGGCAATAAATATCAGGAACTCACGGCCTCTGAGTTTTTCATAGAGGAATGCCTTATCAGGTACATAGCCTAAGATCGATTTCGCTTGTATCGGCTCTTTTAAGATATCATATCCACCTATGAGTATCTTTCCTTCAGTTGGCCTGAGAAGGCCGGTCATCATCTTTATGGTAGTTGTCTTCCCTGCACCATTAGGGCCTAAAAGACCAAATATCTCTCCCCTCTTGACTTGGATATTGAGCCTCCTTACAGCCCATCTTTGATGAAAGGACTTGCTGACATTTTCAAGGACTATCACTAATTTTATCTTATATCAACTTTTTACAGAGATCTGCTACGCAGGCACCAAGTTTGAATGCGTCACTCGCTGTCTTCTCATCAGGAGAACCTCTACACATGCAACGCTATAATGGCCTGATGCGCTCAACGGAATTATAATCTCCCTTCCTGTCTGAGTTTGGCAATAATATTCTGAATAGCAGGGAGTGCTTCCATTGCTGCCTTTTCACCCTCAAGAATAGCCTCATGTCTTTTTGAGAAATCACTTGCACTGATATAACCTACCTTTGGTTTTATCACAATATCTGCCTTAGAGAGTTGGATGGAAGCAAGTTTTGAATACATGATGTTGATAGATTGTAATATAGTATTCAATGTGCCTTCAGGCTGTGTACTTCCAATATCTGAGGAGATGTCTACTGCAATGACAATGTCTGCGCCCTGTTTTTTTGCAGCATCAACTGCTACCGGGCTAACAACACCTCCATCTACATACATCCTGTCGCCAATCTTTACCGGTCTGAATACGCCCGGGATTGAGCAGCTCGCCCTCACTGCTGTTCCTGTGTTTCCCCATCCAAAAACAACCTCCTGTCCGGTCTGTACATCTGTGGTAACCGCATAAAAAGGAATCCTCAGTTTCTCCATCGGGGTATTATTCAATGTCCTGTTAATGTATTCTTCAAGTTTCTCCCCCTTGATAAAACCATTGTCGGGGATAGTCAAATCAGCGACATCACCTTTCTCGATTGTAAAAGAGATCTGCTGAAGTTGAAAGGCATTGAAGCCATAGGCATAGAGACTTCCAACAAAACTTCCCACACTTGTCCCGAATATCATATGAATCGGGATTCTATTGGATTCGAGCACCTTCAGGACACCTATATGGGCAAATCCTTTTGATGCACCAGCCCCGAGTACTATTGCTATCTTTGCAGGTTTTGGTGGTGGTTGGACCTCTAACTGGGGTTTGACCTCCTTGGGTGCACATGATGCTATCGACAGTATCAATGTGAATATCATGAGGATGCAATATAATTTCTTTTGTTCGATCATTTCTCTTCCCATCATCTTCACCTTCACCATTTTCATCCCTCTATTCTTTCGTCCTTTAACCTTACTTTACCATATCCAATAAATTCGACAACATCAAGCCTTGTCTCCGCAATGTTCTCTTTACCCAGAGGGAGCGGGCTTGGTGGAGGTGGTGGTGGAGGGAGCTGGTAATTATTCCATGCCTTCTAATACCTGCAAGAAGGCATCTACTACCTGTATGTCAAATTGTATTCCTCTATATTTTTTCAATTCAGAGATGGCATAATCCTTCCCGGGTGATGGTCTGTATGGTCTGTCCGATGTCATGGAGTCGAATGAGTCAGCAACAGTGATGATTCTTGCCACAAAAGGTATCTCCATCCCCTTCAGTTTATCAGGATAGCCATTCCCGTCCAGCCTTTCGTGATGTGACCTGACAATCGAGAGTATATTTTGCAACTGCTTAATGGGCTTGAGAATCTCTTCACCCTTTACAGGATGCGTTTTTACGAGGGAAAATTCCTCATTCGTAAGCCTACCAGGCTTATCCAGAATTACATCATAGGTTCCTATCTTGCCTATGTCATGAAGTAATGATGCTATCCTGAGTGTCTCAATTTCGTTGTCATTTAATCCCATTGCCTTAGCTATAGCTGTAGCATAGGATGTGACGCGCTCTGAATGACCCTTTGTCCATGGACTCTTTGCATCCATTGCATTGACAAAGGAATGGATAAGCCCCTCATACAGTCCTTTGA
>JAGUWT010000243.1 GCA_020062205.1 Thermodesulfovibrionales bacterium | reverse complement strand
CTTCTGAACAAGGACTTTCTGAAGAAAATGCCCGCAGACGACTCCATGAATATGGTCTCAATGAGATAAAAGAGGTCAGAAAAAGACCTCTTTATCTGAAATTTCTCTCACAATTTACCCATTTTTTAGCTATCCTGTTGTGGATTGCCTCTGCACTCTCTCTGTTATCTGAATACCTTCACCCTGGTGAGGGAATGCTCCCCCTCGGTATTGCAATAATAGCAGTAATATTCATAAATGCACTATTTACATTCACACAGGAATACCGTGCAGAAAAGGCGCTTAAGGCATTAAAGAGGCTATTGCCTTTTTATGTGCAGGTTCTGAGAGATGGAAAAGAAATAGAGATTCATGCGAGAGAGCTCGTACCAGGTGACATTATCATGCTTTCAGAGGGTAATAAAATCCCTGCCGATTCAAGACTCATAGAAACCGTTGAACTGAAGGTTAATAATGCACCGCTCACCGGTGAGTCTGAGCTTATGTTAAGAAATTACGAACCGTTTCAAGGAGAGTTTATCGAGAGCCCTAACATCGTCTTTGCTGGAACAACAGTGGTAAGTGGTTCAGGCAAGGCAATTGCCTTTGCAACGGGAATGACAACAGAGTTTGGCCGTATTGCACACCTGACAAGTGCTGTTGAGGCAGGGCTCAGTCCACTCCAGAAGGAGATTGTAAAGGCAACAAGACTTGTAGCTACAATAGCTGCAGTGGTAGGTATATTCTTTTTTTCCTTAGGCTTTGTAATTGGAAGGAGTTTCTGGGACAACTTCATCTTCGCAATCGGCATAACAGTTGCGCTTATTCCAGAAGGCATGCTTCCAACAATGACACTCTCTCTCGCCATGGGAAGTCAGAGAATGGCAAGGAGAAAGGCATTAATAAAAACACTGACTTCTGTTGAGACACTTGGCGCTGTTACTGTGATATGCACGGATAAGACAGGCACACTCACACAAAATAAAATGGCTGTGACAAAAATATGGACAGTATCAGATGGCATTATAATCCCCCCATACCCCACTTTATTAAAGGGGGACAAGGGGGGATTAAGTTCATATGACATGCTTATGAAAATAGTCTACCTCTGTAACAATGCACGCTTTACAGATGGGCAATATCGAGGAGACCCAACTGAAGTGGCGCTCCTGAAGGTTGTAAGGGAAACTATCGGTGATTTCAGTGCAGAGAGGATAAAAGAGATATCCTTTGATTCAGAGAGGAAAAGAATGACTACCATGAATATCATTGAAGGTAAGACATGGGCCCTCTCAAAAGGTGCTACCGAGGGACTCTTTCCTTTATGCAGTCACGTGCTTCTCAACGGAGAAAAGGTCCCTCTCGATGAATCTCTCAGGAGAAATACCATAGAAGCCTACCATTCTTTGATGGATATGGGGTTAAGAGTCCTCTCTTTCGCATATAAGGAAATAGGGGAAATGCATGATATGCGTTCGGAAATAGAAACTGGTATGGTCTTTGTGGGATTGATTGGTCTTGAAGACCCACCAAGGCCAGAGGTACCAGAAGCAATCAGAAAATGCAGTGGTGCAGGGATAAAGGTAATCATGATAACCGGTGACGGGAGTAGAACCGCAGTTGCTATCGCAAGAGAAATAGGGCTTGTGAGTGGAACCCCCGTTGTCATCGAAGGCCGTGAATTTGATCAGATGAGTGACGAGGAACTGAGGGGAAAACTCTCAGGGAAAGAGGTCATATTTGCAAGAATGACACCAAAACACAAGATGCGGGTTGTCTCTATTTTAAAAGAAGAAGGCGAGATCGTTGCTGTAACAGGAGATGGAGTAAATGATGCACCTGCACTTAAAAAGGCAGACATTGGAATAGCAATGGGAATATCAGGTACTGATGTGGCAAAAGAGGCATCAGATATGATTCTCCTTGATGACAATTTTGCAACTATTGTGAATGCGGTTGAGGAAGGAAGGACAGTCTATGAAAACATAAAAAAGTTTATAACCTATATCTTTGCATCGAATATACCAGAGGCAGTGCCGTATCTTACCTATATCCTGTTCAGAATTCCTCTTCCGCTTACCGTAATCCAGATACTCGCTGTTGACCTCGGCACTGATATGTTACCTGCACTTGCACTCGGTGCAGAAAGGCCTACCCCTGGAGTTATGAACCAGCCACCAAGAAAATTGCAGGAGAGGCTTTTGGACTTCCCGTTAATTGTCAGGTCATATCTATTTCTCGGTCCTATAGAGTCTATTGCATGCATGTTTGGATTCTTCTATATTTTGTATCATGGTGAATGGATATGGGGGACAATGCTCCCCCCGCACGATATTCTTTATCTGCAGGCAACAACAGCATGCCTTACAGCAATAATAATTACACAGGTAGGGAATGTTTTTGCGTGTCGTTCATCAAGGGAATCTATATTGAGTATAGGTCTTTTCTCAAACAAGCTTATATTCGGAGGAATCTTGGTTGAAATCCTTCTTCAGTTATTTATTGTTTATCATCCAATCGGGAATAAGATTTTTGGAACAGCACCTCTCAGCCTGAATGTATGGCTCACCCTCATACCATTCAGTATCGGCTTATTTGGAGCAGAAGAGTTGAGAAAGTTTTATGTACGACGGAAAATCATGAATCATGGATAAAGTCATTATCCTCCTTGGCCCTACAGGGGCTGGAAAGACTGGCGTATCAATCCTCCTTGCAAAGGCACTTAATACCGAAATAATCAGCGCTGATTCAATGCAGATTTACCGATATATGGATATTGGAACATCAAAACCATCACCTGAAGAGAGGGCCATGATCAAACACCATATGATTGATATCGTCAATCCATGGGAAACCTATAGCACAGGGAAATATATCGAGGCTGCAATACCTGTCATTGATGGACTTTTTAAAAAAGGGAAGATTCCAATTGTGGTTGGTGGCACGGGTCTTTATATCAAGGCAATGACAAGGGGTATCTTCAGCGGACCTTCTGCTGACTGGAGATTAAGGGAAGACCTCCTTTCTATGGAAAATGAAGAAAAAGGATCACTGTACAATTACCTGAAAAAACTTGATCCGGAGACTGCAGAAAAAATAACACCACATGATACACGAAGGATTATAAGGGCATTAGAGGTTTGTCTCAGGAGCAATATGAGCATGTCACAGATGCAGAAAACACTCACCCAACCACTTCCCTACGAATTTATAAAAATAGGTATGCAGAGGGATAGAAAAGAGCTATATAGGATGATAGAGAAAAGGGTTGATGAGATGATAAACACAGGACTGGTTGACGAGGTGAAAAGAGTTGTAAATCTTATAACAGGGCCCAGATTTTGGAATTCGAAGTTGTCAGAAATTAACTCATCACTCATCACTCATCACTCATCACTGCCATCCATGCAGGCAATTGGCTACAAAGAGATCACTCTGTATCTTCGTGGAGATATTACCTTAGATGATGCAATCAGGCTTCTCAAAAGAAATACAAAAAGATATGCAAAGAGACAGTTCACCTGGTTTAAAAAAGAAGAGGGCATTCACTGGATAGATATAACAGGCATTCATGACAATGAAGCCATATTCAATCTCATTTTTGATGTCCTCACTCATATTTCGCCATTCTTCACTCACTACTGTTTTTAATTGGTTCTTGCAATCTTAAGAAAAATACTTTATGTTAAAAAGGAGAAAGGATTATGAACGGTACCAAGAGCCAGAATCTTCAGGATAATTATCTGAATCAGCTTCGAAAAGAGAAGACTCCTGTGGTTGTGTATCTTATGAATGGGGTAAGGCTCAAAGGTATCATAGAGGGATTTGATAATTTTGTAATCCTTTTGAAAGAAAATACCCACCTCCTCATTTACAAACATGCTGTATCAACGATAGTACCTGAAAAGGATATAGACACAAGATTTGAAGAGAGGCAATAACCCAAGGAATCCCCTTCCCACAGTAGATCTCATCATAGAATATAATGGAGGTATTCTTTTAATAAAGAGGAAGAATCCACCCAAAGGATGGGCACTCCCAGGGGGTTTTGTAGACTATGGAGAAAGTCTCGAGGCTGCTGCTGTACGTGAAGCAAAAGAGGAGACAGGACTCGATGTGGAATTAGTAAGGCAGTTTCATGTATATTCTCAGCCGGGAAGGGATCCAAGGCACCATACGATAACGATGGTTTTTTTAGCAAAGGCAAAAGGCAAAGCAATTGCAGGCGATGATGCCAAAGAAATAGGCGTATTCAATAAAAATACCCTGCCTGATAAGATAGCTTTTGATCACAGAGATATTCTGAATGATTATTTCACCAGGAGGTATTAGTTAGATGCTCAGGGCGATGCGTAAATATGCGAAGTTTTTCTATGTATTTCTCTTTATGGTTATCATATCTTTTGTATTCTGGGGGATAGGAACTGTGGATAAAACAGACAATGGTGAAATCGTTGCAGAGGTCGGGAAATACAAGATAACGAGAGAAGAATACTGGAAGGCATACGACAATGTGTTCCGTTTTTACAAAGAGGTCTATAAGGATAAGTTTGATGAGGAAATGGAAAAGAAGATGAAACTGAAGGAAAAGGTTTTAGATTCATTGGTAGATGAGCGGGTACTCCTTATAGCTGCGAAAGAAGCTGGTATGACAGTCAGCGATGAAGAGCTCAATGATGCAATCACAAGGGAACCATTCTTTATGAAAAACGGAAATTTTGATAAAGAGACATATCTGAACAGGCTGAGGCTGAACAGAATAACCCCAGAGACATATGAGAACCTGAAACGGCAGGAGCTTACACTCAATAAAATGAGGCGGTTCATATGCCTGTCTGTTGACTTAACAGACACCACTGCCACTGCAAACCAGGTCTCTGGAGATGAACAGGTTGTGAAGATGCTGAATGAAACAATGCTCAATGATAGAAGAGATAAGGCAGTAAAGTCCTATATTGAAGGTATGAAAAAGCAGATAAAAATCAAGATTGATACGAAGCTCATTTCATAAACTACTTAACCACAGAGAACACAGAGATTTAAATGAGTTCACAGAGAAATTGATTCATGGTGTCCAAAATAAGAGATGCTCTGTTTTGCTCAAGGTATCTTGAAAACTACAAGATTTTTATAGTAGCATTAATGAACTACTTATTATTTTTTCTCTGTGCCCTCTGTGGTTTATTGATTTATAAGTTTAACCTGTGCCGAAGTGGTGGAACCTGGTAGACACGCACGTTTGAGGGGCGTGTGGGGTAACCCGTGCGGGTTCAAATCCCGCCTTCGGCACCATAATATTCTTTTAAAATCAATTATTTATCTTTCCTCTCGATTCCTTCCTAAAATACTTACCTTTAAACCTGCTAAGATATTGAATATTATAACCACTAATCGCAATGAATAATCGCAAAAGCCTTGTACAAAGGAATATAATTTTTCTGGCTGTTTTCAGTATAGCAATGGGACTCCTTGAAGCAGTAGTGGTTGTTTACCTTAGACAATTATACTACCCGGAAGGATTTGGTTTCCCTTTAAAGGCAATGGCTCGTGGAGGATTCTACCTCGAATATTTAAGGGAAATTTCAACCATTGTTATGATTATCACAACGAGCGTAGTTGCAGGGAGAGCGACATATGAAAGGTTCTCTTATTTTCTTTATTGTTTTGGTATCTGGGATATTTTCTATTATATTTGGCTAAAAGTGCTGTTGAACTGGCCTCCATCATTGTTGACATGGGATGTTTTATTTCTTATACCGGTGGTATGGGTCGGGCCTGTTTTAGCGCCAATAATCTGTGCTATTACTCTAATCATTTTCTCTGGATTTATTCTCTATTTTCAGAACAAAGGATATCCAGTCAAGATTAATTTATTGGAATGGTCATTAATGTTTCTGGGTGCTTTAGTCATTTTTCTCACCTTTATTTGGGACTACTCAAAGATAATTATACAGGGGGGATTTGTTACGAGGGTTTCATCATTAGCGACAGACTACCCTTTTCAAGAGATCATCATAGGTTATGTTCCGACTACTTATAATTGGACTCTTTTTGTTTTGGGGGAAGCTTTGATACTTAGTTCTTTAGTTATTTTTTTTAGAAGAATAAAGTGAAGAACCCTGCGGCAGAGACCGCAGGGCGTCAAAGTCAAAATTCAAACAGCCTGAATCGTTCAAGGTCTTTTCTCCAATAGCTCTACGTACATCG
>JAGUWT010000246.1 GCA_020062205.1 Thermodesulfovibrionales bacterium | reverse complement strand
TGTCCCGATTTTTTTGTCTGCTCGAACATTTTTACGAGTGGGCAGTCCATGAAAAGTTAGGTTTTTCCTGTTATACTCCTCGTAAGAGATATAGAATGTTTGAAGATCCCATTGTTCAAATAAATGATGATAAACAAGCACGTATGTGGGGAATGCTTTGTCATCTGACGGCACTTACAGGAATGACAGGAATACCATTTGGGCATATTCTTGGACCGTTAGCTGTGTGGCTGTTTAAGAAAAAGGCTTACCCGTTTGTTGATGAACAGGGAAGAGAAGCATTGAACTTTCAACTCTCGATGACAATATATACGTTTGTTGCTGCACTTCTTGTGTATGTCAAAATTGGAATGACGTTGATATTCATATTGGTATTTGTGAATGTGATTCTCGTGATTCTTGCCTCTATAAAAGCCTACAATGGCGAAACCTTCCGTTATCCTTTCAAGATAAGATTCATGAAATGAATAGTATGCTTCACTTGTCTAATTTGACAGACTCCTTGTATCCCAGTATTTCCATTTGAGATATTCATTGATCGCTTTTGCTGCCTTTCGTCCGGCACCCATTGCAAGGATTACGGTTGCAGAGCCTGTTACAATATCTCCACCGGCAAAAACACCTAATTTGGACGTCATGCCTGTTTCTTCCTCAGCCATAATATAACCCCTCTTGTTTAATTTTAGATCAGGAAGTGTGCTTACCAGGAGTGGATTTGACCGCGTTCCGAGAGCAGGGATTCCCACGTCTATCTCAATCTGAAATTCACTGCCCTTAATGGGAATAGGGTTTTTTCTGCCTGATTGATCAGGTTCTCCTAATTCCATCTTTATACATTCAACCGCACATACATTCCCCTTTCCGTCATCAATAAATCGTGTCGGATTTGTTAGAAGCATGAATTCTATGCCCTCTTCATGTGCATGGTGGATCTCTGCCTTTCGTGCAGGCATCTCATCTTCAGAACGTCTATAGATGAGATATACCTTTTCTGCCCCGAGTCTTAATGCTACCCTTGCTGCATCCATAGCTACATTACCACCACCGAACACAGCGACTTTTTTCCCCCTCTTTATTGGTGTGTCGTACTCAGGAAATAGATATGCCTTCATAAGGTTAGCTCTTGTCAGAAATTCATTGGCAGAATAAATGCCATTGAGATTTTCTCCTGGTATTCCCAAAAACATTGGTAATCCTGCACCCGTTGCAATAAAGCATGCGTCGGATCCATATTCATTGAACAGTTCATCAAAACTATAGAGTTTTCCAATAACTGCATTCACAACAACCTCTACGCCCAGCTTTTTGATATAGTCAACCTCCTTTTCGACGATTGCCTTTGGGAGTCTGAATTCTGGGATACCGTACATCAATACCCCACCTGGCTTGTGCAGTGCCTCGAATAAGGTAACCTGATGTCCTGATTTTATAAGATCAGCAGCACAGGTTAAACCACCAGGACCGGAACCAATGATTGCTATTTTTCTGCCAGTCGGTTTTGGTTTTTCTGGAATCTGTATCTCACCCTTCTCCCTCTCATAATCAGCAACGAATCGTTCGAGATTGCCTATTGCAACAGGCTCACCTTTCTTACCAAGAAGGCATAAGGATTCACATTGTATCTCCTGGGGACATACCCTTCCACAAACAGCAGGCAATGCATTTTCTTCCTTTATCTTCCATGCTGCTTCAATGAATTTTCCCTCTTTCATGAGTTTGATGAATGATGGGATATCAACTGCTACAGGACAGCCTTTTGTACAGGAAGGGTTTAAACAGGATAGGCACCTCGATGCTTCTTCTACAGCCTCTTCAGGGGTATATCCGTAAGGAACTTCCATGAAATTCCTTGCCCTTACCTGAGGGACCTGCTCCCTCATATGCACTCTCTTTTTTGGTTTTTTCTCTTCCATAGTGTATTAAACCCCCGCTTTTTTTTATAGCGTTCAAAGGATACCTTTTCTTCATCAATGTACATCCGCTGTCTTGACATGAGCAAATCAAAATCAACCTTGTGGCCATCAAATTCTGGACCATCAACACATGCAAACTGTGTCTTCCCTCCTACATTAATCCTGCAAGCACCACACATCCCAGTTGCATCAACCATGATAGAATTCAGACTGACTATGGTTTTCACATTGTATTTTTCTGTTGTCTTACAGACAAATTTCATCATAATGGCTGGTCCGATGGCATAGATTAATTGAATATCGTTATTCTCTCGTAAGAGTTCATCTAAAGGAACCGTTACAACTGCCTTTCTTCCATAAGAGCCGTCATCTGTGGTAATGATTAATTCATCTGATACCCTCTGCATCTTGTCTTCCCAGAAGATGAGATTCTTTGCCCTGGCGCCTATTATCGAGATGACAGCATTGCCAGCCTCTTTTAATGCTCTGGCTATAGGATAGATAGGTGCTATTCCAACGCCACCCCCTACACACACAACCTTTCCAAATTTTTCTATATGGGAATGCCTGCCGAGTGGCCCTATAACATCAGATATAGAATCGCCTTCGTTTAAGGTTCCGAGGTGATGTGTTGTCTTCCCAACCTTCTGAAAAACAGTCGTTATTGTTCCCCTCTCCGTATCAAAATCAGCAATCGTTAACGGTATCCTCTCTCCTTCCTCATGTATTTTGAGAACAAAAAAATTTCCTGCCTTTGCCTTTTTTGCGATATCTTTTGCTTCAATTTCAAATGATGTTACAAGCTCTGATAACTCTTCCTTCTTTACAATTTTAAACATTGAAATTTCCTCCTCAATGCAGCAGAGATGATATGAATTTACAATCTCATTTTTTTTGTTATTTTTTTACTTGACAAGATTTAGTGCTTTTAAGTATAACATAACCGCTTATGCCTGGAACTTATTTGCCATCAGAATATTTACCAGTTCTTATTTTCATTATGATCGCAACAGCGTTCGGTCTTGGCGCCCTTCTCATCGGTACAATCTTCAGATTAAAGAAACCATATTATGAAAAGCTTATGCCCTATGAATCAGGGATCACCCCAAAGGGGGAGCCTCGTTACAGATTTTCTGTACGGTTTTATATCATAGCTATGCTTTTTGTGGTATTCGATGTTGAAGCAATATTTATCTATCCATGGGCTGTCGTCTTCGATAAAATCGGCATCTATGCATTTATAGAGATGGTTATTTTCATCGTAATCCTTTTTATCGGTTATATTTATGCCTGGAAAAAAGAGGCATTTCAATGGGATTGAAATAAGGAACAGGGGGTAGGAGATGTTGATAGACATGTCAACAGTTGGCCTTATTCAGGTAGAAGAAGATATAAAGATTTTACCTCCGAATGTTATCATTACCACATTCGACAAGATTATCAATTGGGGGAGATTGTCTTCAATATGGCCTACGACCTTTGGACTTGCATGCTGTGCAATTGAGATGATGGCCGCGGGCGCAGCACATTATGACTTTGACAGGTTTGGCATCATATTCAGAGGTTCACCAAGACAGGCAGACTGCATGATTGTTGCAGGTACCGTCACCAAGAAGATGGCTCCTGTTGTAAGAAGAGTCTATGACCAAATCCCAGAACCGAGGTATGTAGTAGCAATGGGAAGCTGTGCATGCACTGGCGGGATATTTAGAACGTACAGTACCGTACAGGGATGTGATACCTTTCTCCCGGTGGATGTATTTGTTCCTGGTTGTCCTCCAAGGCCTGAAACATTGCTGGAAGGGATGATGCTGCTTCAGGAAAAGATAAGAAAAGAACAAGCGAGGTGGAGCCCATGGCGGTAACAGAAGTAAGACTTTCGTTACCACCCAAAGGACTGGAACCGAAAGAGATAGCAGAAAAAATAAAAGAAAAATTTCCTGATCAAGTAGTTGATGTTACAGAATTCAGAGACCAGGTCTCTGTTATTGTAAAGAGGGATCAGATAGTTCCTATCTGTAAATATCTCCATGATGATCCTCATTTAAGTTTAGACCATCTGCAGGATCTTACTGCTGTTGATTATCTGAAAAAGAAAGAAGTAAGGTTCGAGGTTATTTATAATCTTTATTCCATTAAATATCGTCACAAGATTCGTATCAGGGTACAGGTTCCTGAAAACGATACGAAGATCAGTTCTGTTGTGCCAATATGGGCTGGTGCAAACTGGCATGAGAGGGAATGTTTTGACATGTTCGGCATTGTCTTCGCTGGGCACCCAGATCTGAGGAGGATCCTCATGCCGGAGGATTGGGAAGGCCACCCATTAAGAAAAGATTATCCCTTAAAAGGTCCCGAACCTGATAAGGATTGGCCAGGTTTTATCGAGGTGCTCAATAGGGCAAAAGAATTGAAAGAGTTTGAGTGGGCAGGATAAGATGGAAATGCTAAAGGTAGAAAAGACTTTTGAAACAAGAGAACTCAATGTAAATATGGGGCCGCAGCACCCTGCTACACACGGTGTTCTGAGGCTCGTTCTTGATATAGATGGTGAAACAATTGTCAAGGTTACTCCTTATGTAGGATATCTCCATAGAGGAATTGAAAAGCTCGGTGAAAGTTTAAGTTATTTCCAGGCACTCCCACTGACTGACAGAATGGACTATGTCTCTGCAATGTCAAATAATATCGGCTATTGTGTTGCAGTAGAAAAACTGTTTGGTATAGAGGCCCCTGAAAGGGCAAAGTTCATAAGAACAATTGTTGGTGAGATGTCAAGGATAGCCAACCATCTCCTCTGGCTTGCAACCCATGCCCTTGATATCGGTGCAATGACCGTATTCCTCTACTGCTTTCGTGAAAGGGAGTGGATCCTTGATCTGTATGAGATGATCTGCGGTGCAAGACTCACAGTCACTTATCCGAGGATCGGTGGAGTAAGAAACGATGTCCCGCAGGAATTTCTTGAAAGCCTGTGGAAATTCACCGATGAATTCCCTTCAAGGATTCTTGAATATGAGACCCTGATTGACCAGAACAGGATATGGCTCAAGAGGACAGTAGGCATCGGTGTAATCTCAGCAGAAGAGGCAGTGAATTGGGGAATGACAGGGCCAACATTAAGGGGCTCTGGTATTCCTTATGATATAAGAAAACATGCCCCGTATGATGCATATGATAAGGTAGATTTTGATGTACCTATCGGGACAGAGGGTGATACTTATGACAGATACCGATGCAGGATGCTGGAATTAAGGCAATCAAATAGGATAATCAGGCAGTGTATTGAAAAATTGCCAAAAGGCCCTATTATGGCTGATGCCCCGAAATTTACACTTCAACCGAAGGATGCAATGTTTCCTGTTACACATCCTACAAAGCAACACGCATATTATATTGAAGAAAAGGTATGCAAAGGATGCGGAATGTGTCTGAGGGCATGCCCTGCGAAAGCTATTACAGGAGAAAAGAAAAAGCCACATAAGATAGACCAGGCAATCTGCTTACAATGTGCTAACTGTTTAGCGGTATGCAAATTCAAGGGATTAAAAATAGTACCTGGTGGTAAAGGCCTCAGCGAGGACAAACTTAAAGAATTAGCTGCAGCTCCTTTACCAGAAGAAATCACAAAAGCTACAGAACATCTTGTTGAGCACTTCACTTTTGTTAAAAGGGGGCCAAGGGCACCTGAAGGAGAACTCTATGTTGCAACCGAAGTGCCGAAAGGCGAGCTCGGGTTTTATTTTGTGAGCGATGGCTCAGGGAAGCCTTACAGGATGAGGGTAAGGGCTCCATCGTTTATACATGCTGGCTGTTTACCGAGGCTCTGCGTTGGGCACCTGGTTGCAGACGTTATCGCAGCCATTGGTACGATTGACATTGTGTTAGGAGAGTGTGATAGGTAAATTATGACTCCAGAAATTGATGCTTTGATAAAATTCGGGATTAATGTATTAATCATCATAATAAAGATTGCAGTGGTTCTTGGTATCGGATTACTTCATGTAGCATATGCGACATATTTTGAACGTAAGGTTATCGGACATATGCAGGTAAGGCTCGGTCCCATGAGAGTAGGACCACATGGACTTTTGCAGCCATTTGCTGATGGTTTAAAACTTTTCTTCAAGGAAGATATCATTCCTGATAAAGCTGACAAGCCGGTATTTTATCTGGGCCCTGTTATCTTTATGGCCGCAGCTATGGTGAACCTGTCTGTTATCCCATTCTCGCAAAATTTTGTCATTGCAAATCTCAATATTGGACTTTTATTTGTCCTTGCCATGGCAGGCATTGGTGTTTATGGAATATTCATATCAGGGTGGGCATCAAACTCAAAATATGCATTCATCGGCGGTCTGAGGTCATCGGCACAGGTAATCAGTTATGAAATAGCAATGGGACTGAGCCTTGTCGGCGTAATGATCATGGCAGGTTCTCTGAACCTTACCGATATTGTGAGGGCACAGGAAGAATCCGTCTTCGGAATGTTCGCGATACCTCAGATAGTCGGTTTTGTGGTCTTTACGATCGCAGCGGTAGCCGAGGTGAACAGGACTCCATTTGACATGCCTGAGGCCGAAAGCGAGCTTGTTGCTGGATATTTTACAGAGTACAGTGGATTCAGGTTTGCGCTCTTCTTCCTCGGTGAATATATAGCAATGTTAATCATGGCTTCAATGGCAACGGTCTGTTTCCTCGGTGGATGGACATTGCCATGGTATATAACGAAGTTCATACCATTTATGAATTATGTCCCGGGTATCGTTTGGTTCCTCATGAAAGTCTATGCTTTCATCTTCTTCTATTACTGGATCAGGGCAACGGTACCAAGGTACAGGTATGACCAGCTTATGGCGATTGGTTGGAAGATACTCATACCGGTAGCATTGGCAAATATATTGGTAACGGGTTTAGTGAAGATCTTAATATGATAGTAGTAAAGGAAGTATAAAGTGACTGTCAGGGAAATTGTAAAAAGGTTTACCTTCATAGAAATATTCCAGGGAATGGCCCTTACCTTAAAGAGGATGTTCTCACATGCAGTTACCATTCAGTATCCCAAGGAAAGACGGCATATAGCCCCGGGTTTCAGGGGCCAGCATGCCCTTGCAAAAAATCAGGCAGGGCAGGCAAAGTGTGTCGGCTGCGGTCTCTGTGCTACCATCTGCCCGTCGCAGTGTATTCACATCGCAAGAGCGAAAGGACAGGTGGACAAATATGAGATAGACATTTTGAGATGCATTTACTGCGGTTTCTGCGTGGAAGCATGTCCCTATGGTGCAATTGTTTTAACAGAAAATTATGAATACTCCGATTACAAGAAAGAAAATATATATATGAAAAAGGACAAGCTCTTATCGAATTGGGATAAATATATGCCCGGCAAAAAAGGAGAAGAGTATTTCAAGAAATTCTGGAGGCCGATGTCTGATGATTTCGGAACGCCTCCTATACAGGCAGTCTGGAGAGGGAAAAAGCAATGATTCAACAGTTATTCTTTGCATACTTTGCATTTGTAATAGTGGTACTTTCACTATTGGTCATCACAAGGAAGAATCCTGTCCATAGTGTGCTCTGGATGCTCTTACTCTTTTTCCATATAGCAAGCCTTTATCTGTTGTTGAATGCTGAATTTATGGCAGCGATACAGGTCATTGTCTATGCAGGTGGAATACTCGTATTGTTCCTTTTTGCTGTGTTTATTTTAAATATTCGGGAAGAATTAAGGATCAATAAATTTATCGGTGCCTGGCCAACAGGTTTGACTTTTGCAGTTGGTCTTTTAGTTGTCATCATAATGTCGATTAAATCATTTATCGCGGCACCTCCCGGTATTTATTCAATCGATCTGATTAAACAGGAAACTCATACAAAGGCATTAGGAAAGCTTTTATACACAGAATTTCTCTATCCTTTTGAGGTAACATCACTGATACTTCTTGTTGCGATTATCGGAGCCATAGTCCTTGCGAAAAGGAGGCTGAAGAGCTAATGGTCCCATTAAGCTGGTACATGATGCTGAGCATAGCTGTATTTGTGATTGGAGTATTTGGTTTCCTTTCGAGGAGGAATATCATCATCGTGTTCATGTCCATAGAATTAATGCTGAATGCAGTAAATATCAACCTGATATCCCTCAGCCATTATCTTCAGGACATGAGGGGACAGATACTCGCTTTTTTTGTTATTGCTGTTGCTGCTGCAGAGGCTGCTATAGGACTTGCAATCGTCATAGCCTTATTCAGGAACAAAGCCACTGCACATGTGGATGAAGTGAAAGAGATGCAGGGATGAAATATAAATTTAAAATGCAAAATGCAAAATTAAAAATGTATGAATTCTCACGGAGTGAGATGATATGAAATTATATCTTTTAATACCATTTCTGCCACTCACAGCGTTTGTCATTAATATCCTTCTTGGAAAAGAGGTCTTAAGAGATAAGGCACATTGGCCTTCCATCCTTGCTGTAGTCGGTTCATTCTTTATAACCATAACATCAGTCTTGCCACAAGCTATGGCAGGGAAGGTCATCAATGAAGACCTTTATACATGGATGGTCTCAGGTACATTTAACGTCACTGTCGGATTCCTTATCGATCCGCTCACAGCAGTAATGCTGGTTGTTGTTACTACCTGTGCATCTTTAATTCATATTTATGCTGTCGGATATATGCACGGAGACAAAGGCTATTACCGGTTCTTTGCCTATATGAGCCTCTTCACCTTCTGTATGCTCATGCTTGTTATGGGGAACAACTTCATGCAGCTTTATTTTGGGTGGGAAGGTGTCGGCCTCTGTTCATATTTCCTCATCGGATATTACTTTAACAAGAAATCAGCCGCTGATGCCGGTAAAAAGGCTTTTATCGTAAACAGGTTCGGAGACTTTGGATTTGGTATCGGTGTGTTCATGATATTCCTTACCTTTGGAACACTTCATTATGCACCTGTCTTCGCAAATGCCGCCGGGATTACCGGCCAGACAGTAAATTTCTTAGGATGGAATGTTGACCTTCCTACCCTTATTGCTTTATTACTTTTCTGCGGTGCAGTTGGAAAATCAGCCCAGGTACCGCTCCATGTCTGGCTCCCGGATGCCATGGAAGGCCCGACACCGGTCAGTGCATTAATCCATGCTGCAACAATGGTCACTGCTGGGGTATTCATGGTAGCACGGTGTAACCCGATATTTAATCTCTCTGAGATAGCGATGAATACCGTAGCTATTGTAGGTGCTACGACATCATTGTTCACTGCCACAATTGCTATCACCCAGAATGATATAAAGAGGATAATCGCTTATTCGACATGCAGTCATCTGGGACTGATGTTCCTCGCCTGCGGAGTTGGTGCATATGCTGCCGGTATCTTCCATCTTTATACCCATGCATTCTTCAAGGCATTACTCTTCCTTGCTGCAGGGAGTGTTATCCATGCCGTCCACACCAATGATATCCAGGAAATGGGCGGACTGAAAAAATACATGCCAATTACCTATGCTGTTTTCGTCATCGCAGCATTAAGTGCGGGCGGTGTCCCAGGGTTTTCCGGATTCTTCAGCAAGGATGAGATTATATGGTCAGCCTATGCATCACATTCTTCAGTAGGAAAATTGGTATGGCTTATGGGAACTGCAGTTGCATTCTTCACGCCGTTTTATACATTCAGGCTTATCTTCCTGACATTCCACGGAAAATACCGTGGAGGACATCCTGAAGAGCATGGTCATAGCGCTCATGGTAGTTCCCACGGATCTCATCAGGGAGAACACCACATCCATGAGTCACCAAAGGTGATGACAATTCCTTTGATACTCCTTGCAGTCGGTGCAGTTGCTGCTGGGTGGGTTGGAATACCGCCGATACTCGGTGGAGGTGCACATTTTGCTGAGTTCTTAAAACCCGTAGTCGGACATCCAGAATTTCACGGAACCCATGCGGAAGAATGGGGTGTAATGGGGCTTTCGACAATCATAGCACTTAGTGGAATAGGGCTTGCTGCATTCTTTTATCTCAGGAAAACAGACCTGCCGGAAAAGATTGCAAAGCAATTTAGTGGTATATACAACATACTTTACCATAAATATTACATTGATGAACTGTATCATTACACAATTGTAAAACCTACATTATGGGTTGCAGATAAGGTCATTGTTGCTATTACTGACGCAAGGATTATAGAAGGTATTGTCAATGGTGTGCCTGGGGCAATAGGCAAGTTCAGTGGAAATTTGAGAAAAGTTCAGACAGGTCTGGCGCAACACTATGGAATCCTAATGGCTGCCGGTGCGTTCTTTATCATAGCGCTGGTATTATTGTTACGGTAGGAGAAATATGGAACAGGTAATCATGAATCAATTGAGTTATCCGATACTGAGCACGGTGATCTTTCTGCCTGTTTTAGGCGCCCTTCTCATTCTCATAACCAGAAGGTCATGGGAATTGCTCACAAAATGGATCGCCTTGGGAACAAGCATTCTGACATTTATTGTGTCACTTACCTTATTTACCGATTTTGACAAATCAACCCATAAGATGCAGTTCGTTGAGAAGCATAGCTGGATACCAAACTGGAATATCAATTATTATCTCGGCGTTGATGGTATAAGTATCTTATTTGTTCTCCTTTCTGCATTAACAGCAATCCTCTGTGTTCTCATATCATGGAATTCAATAAAAGCAAAGGTAAAAGAGTTTTATATATCAATACTGCTCACGACATCGTTCATGATTGGCGTTTTCTGTTCACTGGACTTCTTCCTCTTCTACCTCTTCTGGGAGGCTATGCTCATCCCCATGTTCCTCATTATAGGAGTATGGGGAGGACCAAACAGGATATATGCAGCAATAAAGTTCTTCCTGTATACATTGGTCGGAAGCGTTCTGATGCTTGTTGGTATCATCGTCCTTTACCTCTATGCTGGCAAAAGCTTTGATATCCTTGAATTAATGACAAAGAATTATCCCTATACAATGCAGTTGTGGCTGTTCTGGGCATTCTTTGCAGCATTTGCGGTAAAGGTTCCTATGTGGCCGGTCCACACATGGCTTCCTGATGCTCATACAGAAGCCCCCACAGCAGGAAGCGTTATCCTTGCTGCAATCCTTATCAAGATGGGTGCATACGGTTTCTTGAGATTCTCTCTTCCATTATTCCCGGAGGCTTCAAAGGCAATGACACCTGCAATGCTGACCCTTTCGGTTATCGCAATTATTTATGGTGCTGTTATATGCCTTGCACAGACCGATTTAAAGAGGCTTATTGCATACAGCTCTGTCAGCCATATGGGTTTTGTAACGCTTGGTATCTTTGCCCTGAACATTCAGGGACTTGAAGGCGGAATCCTCCAGATGCTCAATCACGGTGTTGTAACAGGCGCACTCTTCTTGTCCGTAGGCATAGTCTATGACAGGACACACTCAAGGCAGATTGCGGACTATGGCGGACTTGCAACAGTCATGCCTATATACGCCGCCTTCTTTATGGTATTTACACTGGCATCAGTAGGTCTTCCTGGTACAAATGGATTCATCGGTGAATTTCTTATTCTCCTCGGCGGATTTGCTGCAAATAAATTAGCAGGTGTACTTGCATGCACAGGAATTATCATCGGTGCGGGGTATATGCTCTGGCTTTATCAGAAGATATTCTTTATGGAGATAAATAAAAAGATTATTGGTCTGCCAGATATGGATATCAGGGAGACCATAACACTTGTCCCTCTGATTGTATTAGTTCTCTGGATCGGTATCTATCCAAACTCATTCCTCAGCTTCATGCATGCTTCTGTCCAGCACTTGTTGGAAAGAGTGAACGCAGGCGGTGTACAAGAAGTCAATATAGCAAAAACGATTCTGGAGGTAGTCAGATGAATTTCCAGCTTCCTAATCTCAGCCCTATGGTTCCTGAACTCACCATGACTGCCTTAGCATTGATAGTCCTGCTCATTGATCTTTTGATAAAGAAAAAGGAAATACTTGCACTGATTAGTATGGCAGGGGTGGCTATTGTGGCAGTAACTCTGCTTGGTTCCTCTGGAGTAACATTTGGAAATATGTTCATCTCTGATGGATATAGTTCATTCTTCAAGCTCATCTTCTTTATTAATGTCATACTTTCTGTTTTAATATCAATCAAGTATATTGCAATCGAACGGGTGAATTACGGAGAATATTACAGTTTAATCCTCTTTTCAACAATCGGCATGATGATTATGGCATCTGCCGGTGATCTTATCGTGCTGTATCTCGGGCTTGAGCTTATGGCTTTGAGCACCTATATTCTCGCAGGGTTTATCAGACATGACGTAAAATCGAATGAGGCAGCACTGAAGTATTTCCTTTTGGGTGCCTTTTCTTCAGCATTTCTGCTGTACGGCATATCAATAGTATATGGCCTGACAGGTACAACAGACCTGAAAGCAATAGCATCTTTTATAAGCGAAAAAGGGCTTGCCAATAATTTTTCACTCTTGTTATCAGTCATATTTTTAACAGTTGCATTTGGATTTAAGATTGCTGCAGCACCATTCCATATGTGGGCACCTGACGTGTATGAAGGAGCTCCAACATCGATTACCGCATTTATGTCAGTCGGACCAAAGGCTGCAGGGTTTGCAGTTTTAGGAAGGGTTTTCATGGTAGCATTCGTCTCTGTAAAGGTTGATTGGGTAGCGATACTCATACCTCTCTCGATCCTGACCATGGCTGTCGGAAATATTGTTGCACTATCACAAACGAATATTAAGAGAATGCTTGCATATTCATCAATTGCCCATGCAGGATATGCCCTCTTAGGTATTATTACTGCGAATAATGAGGGGCTTGCAAGCATGATGAATTATCTTATGATATACGCATTCATGAATATCGGAGCCTTTGCAGTCATTATCATGCTCAGGAGCGAAGGATTCAAGGGTGACAGTATTTATGACTACGAAGGCCTTTCAAAGACGCATCCATGGGCAGCAGCACTTATGCTGATATTTATGTTCTCGCTTACAGGGATTCCGCCCACGGCTGGGTTTATAGGTAAGTTGTATATATTTATCAGTGCAATAAATGCGGGTTATACATGGCTCGTTGTTGTAGCTGTCATCTTCAGCGCAATATCCGCCTATTTCTATATGCGGATTGTCATGTACATGTATATGAGGGAGCCAAAGGTAACAGTTACCCTTTCCACATCTTTACCAACAGACTTTGCGCTGGTAATAACAACGGTGGCTGTTCTTGTCATAGGTGTATTCCCATCATTTCTCGTAGGTCTTGCCAGAGCAGCAATAAGAGGATTTTAGGAAGTTACTATTAATTACTAAGGAATTCATAAGTAAGGTAACCTATCCGTCATTCCTGCGGAAGCAGGAATCCAGACGCCGTCCCCCGTATCAAGTACGGGGCAGGCTCTGCGAAAGCAGGGAACTAATGCAAACGCACTAAATTATGATACATAAAATCTCCTCTCTCCCCTCTTTTTCAAAGAGGGGAATATAAGGAGTTGCCCCCTTTGGAAAAGGGGGATGAAGGGGGATTTTTCAATTTCCTTAACATGCATTTTTAAACATTATTTAATGCGTTTGTATTAACCCGAAAACTGCATTTTAAAAAAACATAGCTATAGAACCATCTCTATCAAGGCATTTCAGGGATTAACTGATTGCACTCATAACATCGCTAACTGATTTTTAGCGGAAGTTCCCCTTAAAAAACAAACAGCATAACGTAGATAACTCATTGAATATCAAGTATTATTACGAGTTGATTGCAACTTCTTTTTAGTGGTTACATGTATTCCGCTGCAAGGTAAAGATTTTGGCAAACGGACATTTGCGGCATCAAGCAATTCTTTAACTGACTCACGAGGCTCCGGTATATCATTGAGTTGCGCTGCCCCGTCAAGCTTATTATGCGCTTAAAATAATAATATTAGTGGCTACTTAGAGGGCAAATAAATACTTAACCCCCAGTAATATATGGATTTGTTAGTTTTTTAGAGGGGAACTTCTGTTAAAATGGTAACAGGGTTGGACAAAATGCCTGAAAAACCTTTATTATTAAGCATATGCGAGAGTGGCGGAACTGGCAGACGCGCTGGACTTAGGATCCAGTGGGTAACTCCGTAGGGGTTCAACTCCCCTCTCTCGCACCATCAAGCACATCAACCACTTACGCCAATCCATGTTATTGAAAGCCTTGAATATCAATGGTTTTATCATGGTCATAGCTCCTAAACTCTCTAAAATCAATGACTTACGGTACTTATCCACTGTTCCTTTATCTCCTCATTTTGACCGATTGTAACCTTTTTGTAACCATTTGTAACCTTTTCAAGTCTGTCCTTTGTATTCTGATGCATCATTGATACTTTCTCAGATGCCCTTCTTAAGTCTGCCTCATTGACAATGTTGTACCTGTCAAAGACAGCCCTTGTCTTATGCCCTGAAATCTTCATAGCTACCTTTTCAGGGATTCCAGCCCTTACCATGTTTCTTACCGCAGTTCTTCTCAGGTCATGGAATATACGGCCTTCAAGTCTTGTGTCTTTACAGGCTTTTCCCCATGCTCCTCTGAAATCTTTAATCCTCTGCCCTTCTCTGAAGAACACATAAAGGCATTGAGGATAATACTTATCCCTGATAGCCTTCTGTTTCAATATAGCCTCGTATAGCTCGCCAGTAAGATAGATAATCCTTGCCTCATCGTTCTTGGTAGTTCCAGCCGCAAGGGTTATCTTACCTTCAATTAGATTTACTTTAGGCCATTCAAGGGATAGGATTTCCTCTTTTCGCATGCCTGTATAATAGCCCATAGTCAGGAGAGGCTTTAAGTAATCGGGCAGGGCGTCTTTAAGTCTCAGGTACTCATCATGTTCAAAGTATCCAGTCCTAAGATTGTTTTCTTTGAGTTTAGGAATATAGGGAATCTGGATAACCTTCTTAGGTGTCTGTTTTGCACCTAAAGAAAACATTCGCTGTAATGCTGAGAGTTCTCTATTGATAGTCCCGTTTTCCGCTCTTTCTTCTTCCTGTCTCTTGACTATATAGCGTTGTATGAGGTCTGTAGAGATGTTAGAAGCCTTAGCTCCTAAGAAATAAGTATTGAGATGCTTGAGGCTGTGTTCTACCCTATCAAGGGATTTTCTTTTATTCAGCTTGTAATCATTGATAAGGTCTTGTGCAAGCTCATCAAAGAGTATCTTCTCAGGTTTAAGCCCTGCAAAACTACAGTCTGCTATCTGTCCTTCCCTTAGTTTGAGTTTTCTTTTAGCCTCTGATTCCTTATTGGTATGTGTGCTTTCAAAATAAGGCTTGCCATTACGGTAGTATTTAATCCAGAAGATACGACCTCTCTTATAAATCATTCCCATTTACCTTTTCACCTCCTTTTTCTTTTTCGTTCCCTTTCTTTTCAGTTCACCTCCCTTTTTGACCTTCAAACATTTAAGGGTAATATGCAAGAAGGCTGGTATTTTTCTATGCCCTGATTCCCACAGTGAAATGCAGGTTTTTGTAACTCCAAGTAGATTAGCTAACTCTACTTGTTTTATTCCGTGTTTCTCTCGCCATGCTGTGAGTTCTTCAGGTTTCATACCTATAAAGTTATCATTGATAACCATATTTGTCAAGAAAAAAATTAAAAGGTGAACTGAGTTTTACTTTTTTCTATCCAGGTATTCATATCGTGTATATCAAGAAGTATCCTTCTACCATCCTTCACATAGGGAAGTTTACCAGCCCATAGCATCTCTCTAACAGCCCATACACTCCGGCCTAAGTATAATGAGGCTTCTTTGATTGAGTAAAGGCGTTTATTAATTGCTTGGCTCACTGGATTTGTTATCCCCTGTGCCTTCATAAAGCCTTGATAATCCTTACTCTATAAATGCTATGTAACCGTGTTGTAACCATAAATCAGGTCTTTTTAATCCCTCTAAGCCTCAATATCTGAAATACACAATAATTGATACAGTCCAATAGCTCTTTCTCTGCCTCATGGATAAAGTCCCTTTTGTCTGTGGATAGGTCAAGCTCTCCATACTTAGCCCTGCCTTTATCGTATTTACTTAAGGCTTCCCTTATGACAAGCTCTATATTCTTATCAAAGGGTTTCATAAAGCATCTCTGTTTGGGGGGGGGGTATGTGTCTCGTTGCCTGTGTCTAAAAGTTTAATCCCCATTTCATCCCCATGTAGAATACTAAGATGGTTAATCCTCATTGTTGCCAAAGAGACTCCTGTGGACATCCATAAGTATTTCATCTACAGAAACAACACCGTGCAAATGTTTCTCAGCTGCATAGCTACCATCTAACTTGAAACTCATATCAAGCCCTTTATGTGCAATATTGAGGTCATGGCAATCAATGATATTTTTGAGTCTTCTAATCCTGTATGGTTTATCTATTCCGCAGTATTCCATTAACTCAGTGATGGACATCTGGATTCCGGGCTTTGCCATTAACTGTGACCCCATAGCTTTAGCGCTTTTCTTTGAGGTAACATCATAGCTTTGCATGACAGCCTGGATGTTGCTTTTACCCTCTACTTTTCCCAAAACAAACTTTTTTTCTTTATCGGTAAGCCGATTAAAATTAGGTGTCTCAGGTGGTGGGGTTAATCGTTTAATTCTCTTGTGAATGGCTACAGGAGAAACCCCAAAATGTTGAGCTATCTGTTTCTGGTTTTTACCTTCCTGTAAGAGCCTCAAAATCACATTGTCATCTGTCTTTCTTTCTCTCATGTTCTTTACTTGCCCTCTATGGTTAATCGGTTAATTTTTAACCTAAAGTATTTCATAACTTCTTCTTCCCTTCGTTTAATAACTTAATCAGGGATTCTATATTGTCTTTGCTTACAGTGATACCCTTCTTTGTGGGCTTCCATTCACCGTTGTCATCCTCGTAGTAAACCCTGACATCAAGAAAGGTATAACCCCTGTATTCGGATACGCTTACCCTGATCCTTTCAGTTGTGTTCTTCTGGATTTCACCTATCAGCATGGTTGTTTATCTCCTCAACGGTACTCTCAGGAAAGACCTCTTTGACTTTGTGTATTTCCTTGAGGTCTTCTTTAGATAGTTTTTTAAGCTCTTTTATTTCATGGTGAGTATAGATTGCCCCTGTTACGCCCTTAGCCCTCAGAGAGTGCATATCCTCATCTGTATCAACTACCCATAGATAAGCCTGTAAAATCTCTGAATAGATGCGAAAAGCTGCTTTCCCAATAGGCTGGATTAGCCCATCCTGAATTAAAGGGATCGCTTCCTCTTTTGAAAGCCTTACCTTTTGACCTTCCTTTAAATTGACAGTTTCATTAATGGTTTCGACTGTGAAATCTGTGGTCACTTTATAGATCATTCTATAACCTCAAGACTTTCTAATTTTTTTAATTTATTTTTATCATCTCCTAAATAGGTTATTAAGGTTGGTAGATTGTCTTTTTCTTTGTTTATCAATACTTTATGTTCGACAACCTCACTTTTCATAGGTTGTTCATAGGTTGTATCTTCCTCACCTTTGACAACCTCTTGACAACCTGTTTTTTTGAGGTTGTCAATCGTAGATTGTTGATTATCAGGGCTTTGAACAACCTTACAACCTAAATAACCTAATTCAGAGGGTGCATATCTATTTTCAATATCCTTTACATGTTTATAAGTGAATTTATAAGCTTTTGACTTCCCCCTTCGGCCTGCCTGATAGTCATAAAGTTTAAATTGCCGCATAGTTATACCTACCCATGTCTGTAACCCTCTCTCGGTTATACCTTCATCACGTTTTAGATTTTCGGCAATTTCCTTAGCTGTGAGTATTCCTTCCCCTTTTTCTTCCAGCATCCCTAATAACACTTCAAATAACTCAAGTTCATAATCCGTAAGTTCTGATTGTGTTTCAAGCATGCTTTCAAGGAAGAAATCCCTGATATCCTGTATTTTTTCATCTGATACTTTCTCAAGAATCAAAACAGCTTCAATAGGTCGCCACAACTCTCTAACTCTTTGCGAAACGCCTTTACCTGTGTTCTGGTATATCTCTTGTACAACATGCCAGTTTGTCAAAAGCAAGCGATACAGTTTATCTCTCAAGTCCTGCCATATTGGTAAAAACGCTTCTGGTTCAGGATATTCCTGCATTGCCCTGATCATTGGTATTTCGATACAGCGATCCTCAATATCAGCGTCAATCTCTTTTGTGGAAGCAAACGCTTTGGGCGAATAGGTCTCAAAATCAAGGACTCTCCTTTTCTTGTTTGATATGTCAACAATTCGTCTATTACCCCCGCCCCGTACATAACTGTCAGCAATGATCCCCAGTACCTCTATGTTCCTATTATCTGACAGAGCTTCCGCCTGGTCATTTAGAAATGTTCCCCTCACGCCATCAATGCTATCTGCTAACGATGCAACACTTACCCCTTTTATTTTCATAGCATTGAAGCAAAGCCTTTCTAAAAAAGACAGTAGCCTGCTTTTACCACTTTGTTTTTTGCCGTAGATAAAGAGGAATGGAAAAGCATAAAAGATTAAATAAAAGTAAGTAGCTATTATCCAGGCCGAGATAAGCCCGTAAACAGCATCTTTTGGAAGTTCGATATGCTGTTTTAAGGCCGTCTTAATTTCATGATATGATCCTTCCGGTGTTTCAGGATTTTTTATAAAGCTAAGGATTTTGTCTCTGTGCCAGCGGTCTTCATGTCTTATAAGAAGCCGGTCCCTCTCATCAAAAATTATTGTTTTTCCCTTCTGTTGCAGTATCTTGTTTTCATGCAGATAAAAACTATCTTTATTTGAAATAATATAAAAGTTTCTATCCTCTGGTCTGTTGTCAATAATAACTGTTTCCCTGAAGCCTAAATTCATAAAGTCGTGGTCAATATAAAAAGAAGGATGCGCTATGGTAATGTTTTTATCTGTAGTTGTAATGTCTTTAATCTTTTCATATGTTTTGACTTCTCTCTTTACAGCTCTGTAATCAGCGCCAAGCTTTACAGCTAAGTCTTTAGATAAGATTCCTTTTTGTATTTCACTTTTAAGGTTTGCAAGCCTTTTGAGAATCTCAGGCATATTTTCCAGCGTAGCCTCTGCTATCGCTTCAGATAAGGATTTAACCTCACTAACAGGCAATGACTTAAACTCCTCAACCGAATATTTACAAAGGTAGTCGTCAAGACCCTTTGTATCGCCCTGTGGCAGTTCTACGATAAAAACCTTTGCGCCTCGTTTCTTTAATTTGTCTGCAAGTTCATAAACCGCTTGTTTCAAGTTCTTCTGGTATCCATGCCTATCCGGTTGAAGCCAATCATTATCAGGTACGATATAAATACTTCTACCTTTAAAAGTTACCAAATCAAAATCAGAAATAAGTTCTTTATTGCCATTGCTCCAATTCCATAAGCCTGATAGCCCTATGCAATAAAGCCCTTCCTGTGCTGCTTTAAGCGCCTTCTTTTCACCTTCTGTGATGTAGAAGGGTACTGTAGGATCACTAAGAATTGGTTTTACTCTTTGAGGGATGTAAAGTCTGTTGCCTGTGCCTTTACGTTGTAGATATTTAGGCTTCTTATCATTATCAGAATAAAACGCTTTAAATCTACTAAACGTTTCATCATAAGGAATTTCATAACATGAAATGAGGTCAGGGATATTGAAGCCTAACTTTTTGTTTATATCACTTGGTGGTACGGTCTTGATGTCTGCTTCTTTAATTGTTAAATCTGACAATCCGCTCTTTCTGAGGTCTGTAAGGTGTAGAGGATGCAAGCCTGTCATCTCTGCCCTCCATTCCCTCTACGCATTATCATCTCTGAGCGCAGTCTCTTATTTACCTGTGCATACGAATAAGCTGACAGCAAGCACCCGCCGTTATAATCAGCTATTGCCTTGTAAAGCTTATCGCTTTTTGGGAATACAAAAATGGTCTGTCCGTTTTCTGTCTTATACTCTGGGGGAGTGTCTAAAAGGATTGTTAAAGCGGAAGCTAACCAAATGTCTCTGGTTTCAAATTGCTCTTTCTGTGTCATGCCTCTACCTCTTTTGGTTTAATCTCGTATAGACTCTATGAGCTATTGAGAATATTTTAGAGGCTGTTATCGGAGATGTCGAAAGGCAAAAAGGTAAGAAAAAGAGATTCTTTTTACCAGTCTGAATGGCAGGTATCTGTGTGTCGTCTTTCTTCTTTTAATTGCTGTTTTAATCCTTTTGGAGTCAACTTTAAAAAGTTAGCTACAAGCGTTATTGTTAGCTCTTTAGGTTTGTTGATGAGCATTCCCATGTATCCTTTCTTTATGATTTCCATAAATCTTTTGTCTCTATCCTGTAATGCTTTTAATATCTCAGGATCCTTTATGGTGTTTATTATGAATGCCGTTTTAAGACATTTTGCTGTGGATGCATTCGGACGGTCTCTAAATAATAGTATAGCGTTATCCCTTAAGTAATTCGTTATTCTGTGAATATAAGCACACATATCATTAAGGGACAGAAATGGCTGGATATGAACCTTACCATATTTTGCATATGGATGTTTATTATTCAAGATGTCATTAATTGCATCTTTGGCTTTTTGTCGTTCTTTTGAGGTTTGTCCATAATAGGAAGTTCCGATGAGTTTACCAAAATGTGCTACCAGCTTCCTTGCACCTGGTGAATTTGCTTCAAATAAGTCAGGAGTTTGTGGCACAAGACATTTAAGAAGTAAGGTTAAATCCTCATCATCTTGTAGACGAATATCTTCACCTGAAAATGTCGTCGTATAAAAGTTGTTATTGATGTCTTCTTTAACTTCCTTAAAAACATCCTCGTATGTTACAGTTTTATAATAATCAGGTTGTTCTACGAATGGTTCTGAGAAAACTCTACCACAAGAAGCAAACTTAACTTTTTTCATTATCTACCACCCTCTTTTTAGTGGTCTCTCCTTAAAGCATCAAGGGAAACGGTTAGGAGTAACCGCTTTTCGCCTCCGGTAGGCTATCCCCTGATTTAATCCATACTATTTTTCTACCTTTCCTCTTTGCAGACCATTTTATATAACAAATCACCGATGCTATCAGGTACAACAGGCGTCATTTCTAATGATTTTTCATCTCTATTATGCAAATCTAAGACTTTACCCTTACCGTCATAGTCAATGAGAGATATTACACCCAAGCTTGCACTATCACAATCAATTTCCCACGCCATTAAAGAGTGAGAATAGTTCTCATATCCAACAGTTTTTCGATATTCTTTCTTACGCTCTTCTACGTAGGTAGGGATATCTTTTACCATCTCTTTCATCCATACTCTGATATGTCCATTAGGCTGTTTTCTTATGCTGGTTTTATCATAGTAAATAAATCTATTTTCGCTTTTTCCAAGTGGTGGCCATTTTTCTATTTCTGCTAACTTTCTCTCAAATTCGGTTAATATATTGCAAGAATCTTTTTTTAAATCACAAGCCTTTTGATAGTCAGCTTTTGCCTCCCGATATTGTCCTGCTAACGCATATACAGTTCCACGTAAGGGGTAACTGTTTGCATTATCAGGCTCTAATTCAATCAACTTCGTATAGTCTTCAATTGCTTTGTCATGCTGCTTTAGTTCCACATATACAGATCCACGAGAGAAGTAACTGTTTGCATCATCAGGTTTTAATTCAATCGACTTCGTATAGTCTTCAATTGCCTTGTCATATTGCTTTAGCTCTTCATAAAGATTAGCACGCAAGCCGTAAAGGCTAACATTTTTAGGTCTAAGAGAAATAACCTTAGAACAAAATTTAATAGCATCTTCTAATCTGTTTTCCTGCTTATATAAACTTATAAGACTAATTAAATTTACGAGAGCAGAGATCTCAGATTCCCATGCCCTAAGTTTATCTTTGAGTTTCTGTGCTTTCTCAGGTGTAAGGTTCTCAACATCTTCTCGATTTAGTTTTATAATTGATGGACCTGCGACATTGAAAAGGATAATTACTAATTGCTCATAATCCTTAATAGCTTTTTCAATTTGAGCATTTTGCCTATAGCAAGAAGCACGGGCATAATATAAAGAGGCATCATCTGGCTTGAGGGAAATGGCTTTTGTGTATTCTTCTATGGCTTCATTAAACTGGTTTTTCTCAACATATTCCTCTGCAAGCTTGATATGATCTTCAGCGTCTTTTTTATCAGAAATTTCTTTCTCTACAGCAATAGCAGTATTTACTAACAACAAAATAAACAATAAAGGAGTAACAACACTTATTCTTTTTACCTTTTCCATTTCCCCCCTTAAAGGCTAAATATTGTATGTTTACCCTATCCCCCTGAATCCCTTATCCAAAAATATCAGCATGGCTGCCGGTTCTCTCAAAGATGATAACTCTCTCTTTTCTGTTAATCTTATAGATAAGTAACCAGTCTGGTTCTATATGGCATTCTCTACGATCTTTGAAATCGCCGGTTAAGGTATGGTCTCGGTGTTTAGGTTGTAACCCTTCTTCGTTAATCAATTTCTGCATAATTGCATGTAGTCTATTTAAGTTTTTACCCCGCTTTGATATTTTCTTGTAGTCCTTCTCAAATTGGTTAGTGGTCTTGAATTTCAGCATCTACCCTGCCATTTTCTTAATAAACTCATCCATGCTCTTATACTCTTTTAGCTCCTTGCCTTCATCAGTCTTTTTGAAAGTTCTCAATGTAGTCTTATTGGGTATCCTTACCTCAAAAGGCAATCCTTTATGTAACCTCACCTGATTAAGAAATAGATTGACAGCATCAGATATTGTTAGCCCTAACCTCTTTAAGATATCCTCTGCATCGGTTTTTACATCCTCATTAGCTCTTGCTCTTATCATTGCTGTCTTTGCCATAGAGATAACCTCCCTTCTTAAATTGTTACTTATATTGTAGCACAATTGAAATACAAAAAGTGAGTCAATAAAAATCCCCTGCCCTGTGGATAACCATAGGACAGGGGATGATAGGATTATTCGGCTAACATTCCAGAGTCCAAGTTAAAGGGTAATCCCCTCTCCCTTAAAAACTGTAACCATTTTGTAACCATTTGCCCATAATTAAAGCCAATTTTAGCCAACTCCTGCCAACATCAAGAAAAAGAGAAAGCCCTTGATAATAAAGAATAATTCCTTAAAATCAAGGGCTTATTAAAGTTAGCTCAAAAGGCTATTTTCGGACTTAGGATCCAGTGGGTAACTCCGTAGGGGTTCAACTCCCCTCTCTCGCACCATGAGATACTACAATCAAAAAAACTTGCTAACCTTCTCCTCCAAAATTTCCTATCTTCCTGAATCTCTTGTATCTTTCTTCTACGAGCTTGGCCGGTGTCTTAGCGCTGAGTTCTTCGATAGCCTTTACAATATACTCTGTTAACTTCTCTGCTGTTACCTCTGGGGCTCTATGTGCTCCGCCGAGAGGTTCAGGGATGATATCATCGATTATCTTGAAGCGCAGCAGGTCCTGTGCAGTTAGCCTCAATGCATCCGCTGCTCTGGAGAAATCCTCTGTGCCAATATCCCCATTCCTTTTCCAGAGTATTGCAGCACACCCTTCAGGAGAGATGACTGAGTAGACTGCATGTTCGAGCATATACAAACGGTCTGCTACACTCAGTCCGAGGGCCCCTCCACTTCCACCTTCTCCGATAACGATAGAGACAATCGGTGTCTTCAGTCGGGACATTTCCATCAGATTGACTGCTATCGCCTCTGCCTGACCTCTTTCCTCTGCACCAATTCCTGGATATGCACCTGGTGTATCAACAAAGGTTATCACGGGCTTCTTGAATTTCTCTGCCAGTTTCATCAGTCTGAGCGCCTTCCTGTATCCCTCTGGATGGAGCTGTCCGAAATTGCGGTATATCCGCTCCTTGGTTCCCCGTCCCTTCTGCTGGCCTAATATCATCACTGGCATATCCTTTATCCGTGCAAACCCTCCGACAATTGAAGGGTCATCCGCAAACCTCCTGTCTCCATGTAATTCGATAAAGTCAGTGGTTATCAGGTTTATATAATCGAGGGTATATGGCCTGTCAGGATGCCGTGCGACGAGTGTCTTCTGCCACGGAGTAAGTGTAGAAAATATCTCGGAACGGAGTTCCTTTACCTTCTTTTCGAGTTTCTTTATCTCACCTGATAGATTAATGTCCTTCCCATCAGATATGCGCTTGAGCTCTTCTATCTTCAGCTCAAGCTCCTCTATGGGCTTCTCGAATTCAAGGTAATATCTGATCATTGAAATACCACGGCTCCTTTACCTGCTATTTCCTCTATTCTGTGTATCATCTCATTGTCAGGAGATATCTTCACCCCTGTTGCGATGAGTGCCTCAGCATCCTTGAGAAAAATCCTGAGATAGAGCGGATATTCTCCTTTGCTTTCAGCAATGAGAGCGTTCAGCATTTTAAGGCTTCCACCCTCTGAGAATGGATATCTGAGGTTTATCTCAACCCTGGACTTGTTCCTTAATTCAATTCCATCTAACCTCGATATCTCTGTAGAAATAACCTTTATCCCCTTCTCGGTTTTGTCAATCGTGCCCTTGATGAGAAGCGGGGTATCTTTCTGCAGAAGGGGAAGATAGTTTCTGTAGAGGTCAGGGAAGACGATTACCTCAATATTGCCCTCGGCGTCTTCAAGGATAAGATATGCCATTATCTCTGCCTTTGCCTTTGTTTGTATCTTTTTGATTCCTCTTAATATTCCCCCAATCTTTACCTCTGCCCCGTCAGCCACTTCTTCAAGTTCAGATGTCTTTTTTGTGCCGATTTTTTTGAGATCTCTTTCATATTTTGTGAGGGGGTGTCCTGTTATATAAAATCCGAGTGCCTCTTTTTCGTATTTCAAAAGTTCATCTGAACTCCACTCTGCAATGGTTTGAGTAGATTCCTCAGATGAACCATTAAAAATACTCTGCTGACCGAATACTCGTGCTGTGTGTATCTTTGCACTACTATTAAAGAGTGCGTTCATGAATTCCATCGCCTCTGCTCTCTTTATACCTAATGAATCAAAGGCCCCTGCCTTGATAAGGCTTTCAATAACCTTTTTGTTTACCTTCCTCTGATCCACACGTTCAAGGAAATTTGATACCGAAGCGAACGGACCATCAGCATCTCGTGCTTCGATCATTGACTCTATTGCAGATGAACCAACGCCCTTTACTGCCTCAAGACCAAAGCGTATCGAGTTTCCGATCACTGTGAACTCCTGTCCAGACTGGTGGATATCCGGTGGGAGCATCGTTATGCCCATCTCACGACACTCATTAATTGATTTAACAATCTTGTCTGTATTGTCCATATCAGCACTCAAGGTAGCTGCCATAAACTCAACAGGATAATGTGCCTTTAAATACGCTGTCCAGTAAGCGAGGTGTGCGTATGCTGCTGCGTGTGATTTATTGAAACCGTATTTCGCAAAAAGCGCCATCAGATCAAAAATCCTCGTTGCCTTTTTCTCAGAGATACCATTTGTCTTTGCGCCCTTAATGAATACCTCTTTCTGTTTCTCCATTTCTTCCGGCATTTTCTTCCCCATAGCCTTTCGCAGGATATCTGCCTGTCCCATGGTAAAGTTTGCAAGCTTGTTTGCTATTCTCATGACCTGCTCCTGGTAAAGGATAATGCCGTATGTCTCGTCCAGGATTTCCTTCAGTTGAGGGAGCTCATATTTCACTGGTATCTTGCCCTTTTTCGTTTTGATGAAGTCATCGATCATCCCGCTCCCTATGGGACCAGGCCGGTAAAGGGCAACGACTGCTATGATGTCTTCGAACCTGTTTGGTGACATCTTTCTGAGGAGTTCTCTCATCCCCTGACTTTCGAGCTGGAAGATGCCTGTTGTATGCCCAGAACTCAGCAGATCATATGTCTTCTTGTCTTCGAAAGAAATATCATTGAGAGAAAAATCTTTGCCATTGCTCCTGATATACTTCAGCGTTTTATCAATGACGGTGAGGGTCTTCAGACCTAATAAATCAAATTTTAAAAGTCCGATCTTCTCTATCGACCCCATATCGAACTGGGTCATGATGCTCGCATCTGAAGGATTCTTATAGAGCGGCGTATAGTCTGTTAAAGGAGTTGGGGAGATGACAAGACCTGCAGCATGGGTTGATGAGTGTCTGCAGAGTCCTTGCAGTCTCATGGCTATATCGAGGAGTTCCTTTATCCTCGGATTACTATCATACAGGGCATTCAGTTCCGGCTCATCATTCATCGCCTTTTCTATCGTAATGTCTAACGTGGTCGGTACCAGTTTTGCAATCCTGTCAACTTCTGCATACGGGATATCAAGTGCCCTACCGACATCCCGAATCGCAGCCTTCGCAGCCATTGTGCCGAATGTTATGATCTGTGCTACATGATCTTTTCCATATTTTTCTGCAACGTATGAGATAACCTCTGGTCTTCTATCTTTGCAAAGGTCAACGTCTATATCAGGCATGCTTATCCGTTCAGGATTCAGGAAGCGTTCAAAGACAAGATTATATTTGAAAGGATCAATATCTGTGATATCGAGGCAGTATGCGACCAAACTTCCTGCTGACGAGCCCCTCCCGGGTCCGACAGGTATTCCTTTCCCTTTTGCATACCGTATAAAGTCCCAGACGATAAGGAAGCATGATGCATAGCCCATCTTTTTGATCACATCGAGCTCTCTCCTGAGTCTCTCTCTATACATTTCATCTATCTTTGCACCCAATTTCTGATACAGTCCTTCAAGGGCAATCTTCTCGAGGAATTCATCAGGTGTCTGCCCATTCCCGAGTTCGTAAACAGGCAGCAGGTTTGCACCTAACCTGAAATCCACATTGCACCTTTCTGCAATTACCCTTGTGTTCAGGATTGCCTCGGGAATTTCTTGAAACGCTCGCTTCATCTCATCAGGTGATTTGAAATAGAAGCCATCAGTGCTGAAATGGAGGCGATTTTGGTCCTTTACCGTTTTGCCTGTCTGGATACAGAGCAGGATATCATGCGCCTTTGCATCTTCCTTTCTCATGTAATGACAATCATTGGTGGCTACGATGCCGATATGGAGGTCCTTCGCAAGTTCAATAAGTTTTTTATTCACTTCTTCCTGTTCTTGCAGTCCGTTGTCCTGGATTTCAATGTAAAAATTTTCAGGACCCAGAATATGCTTGTATGCAAGGGCTTTCCCCCTTGCCTTCTCAAGCATATCTCTCTGTAAATAATAAGGCACCTCTCCTTTCAGACATGCGGTAAGACCGATCAGTCCACCACCGTATTGTTCGAGCAAATCCATATCTATCCGCGGTTTATAATAGAACCCCTCGGTATATGCCTTTGTTACTAATGAGATGAGGTTCCGGTATCCTTTGTTGTCTCTCGCGAGGAGTATGAAGTGGAATGATGCTTCGTCCACTTCGACAGTATTCCCCCTGTCGAAACGGCTCCCCGGGGCGATATACATTTCGCAACCGATTATCGGTTTCATGCCAGCCTTGGTAACTTTCCGGTAAAAATCAATTGCACCGAAGAGATTCCCATGGTCTGTAATTGCTACGGCTGGCATATTGAACGCAGTAGCCTGCTCAACAAGCTCTTTTATTTTTATTGCCCCATCCAGGAGACTGTATTCTGTATGCAAATGGAGAGGAACATAGTCCGAACGTGGATGCATATTGAATATTAACCCATGAACGGTTTCAAGTCAATTGCTGTATTTCTTCAAGGTAAATTTGACTTACCACTTAAACCTAAAGTAAAGTAATACCGATGGAACGTGAATCTGTCGCTATTGAAAAAACGATCATAACCGATATCAAAAAACATATACGACTCCTTCAAATAACGATCCTCTTTATCATCTTCACCCTTCTTGCTGTCATACTCCGATACCTCTATAAACCAGTGAACGAACTTCTGGATTTCCTGCCAGATATTTCTATCACCATAATAATTGTGATATGTCTCGGCCTTGCTGGCTTAGGGTTTTATATCCTGAGAACCGTCTCAAGACAGACCGTACAGAATATTGAAGAATACAGCAGCAGGCTTGACTCTATCCTGAATACCACACGGGATTTGAGAGAAGAAATATATGGAGACATCCTCCTCGATAAGATTATAGATTATTCGATCGCAATGACCCATTCTGATGCCGGCTCTATCCTCCTTTTTGAAGATAATAACCTAGTCTTTAAAATAGCAAAAGGTGAGAAGGCAGATGAGATCATTGGCAAAGTTATCCCAAAAGGCAAAGGGATTTCAGGATGGGTTGCTGAAAATAGTACACCTCTCCGTATAGCAGACGCCAGAAATGATAAGAGGTTTAACCCTGAATTGGATGGCCTCACAGGGTATCACACAGGATCAGTTCTCTGTGTTCCCCTTATGTTAAAGACGGTTGTCATCGGGGTCATTGAACTACTGAACAAGAAGAATGGTTTTTACACAAAACAGGATGAAGAGATAATATCCTACCTTGCAGACCAGGCAGCAATATCCATAGCAAGGGCAAAATTTTATGAGGATCAGAAGAACTATGAGATACATATCACCAATATGCTCCTCGAGGCTATAGACTCCAACTTGTCGGGTAAATTAGAGCATTCAAAACGTGTGGCAAATTACAGCAACATTATTGCAAGAGAAATAAATATGTCAGAACAAGCGAGGAAAAGATTATATTTTTCTTCACTCCTTCACGATGTCGGGTTCTTGAAGATCAGGGCTGATGACCGTTCTACACCTTCTGTATTCAAGAAACATCCTGTTATTGGATATGAAATGATACAGCCGATAACCTTTTACGCTGATGTCGCTCCATTTATTTTGTACCATCATGAGCGGTATGATGGTACTGGCTATCCAGAAGGCCTCGAGGGAGAAGCCATCCCGCTCGGAGCAAGAATATTGGCAATAGCAGAGGCATTCGATGCAATGGTAAGCGATTCTACATACAAGAAACCCCTCACGTTCGATGGTGCAATTCTGGAGTTACAACGCAATGCTGGTACCCAGTTTGACCCGTGGCTTGTTGAGGTATTTGTTAAGAATATAACTCCTGAGATATTAAAATAATCCCCTCAGCATTTCACTCTCTATGTATTCAGAAATACACTTCCTCTTTGTTTCGTTTCTGTATGCCGAGAGCAATCGTTCTGCATACTCCTCAGCCTTTTCATAACCGGTCTTTCGTGCATCATCAATAATTCCTCAGTCCTCTGTCTCAATAAACTGCTCAAATGCCTTGAGTATTTCAGGAAATATGAGTCTCCTGTACCCTCCGAGAAATACAATATAAAATCCGACCACTGTTTTCTGAGACATGAGTTCTGCAAGGAAAAAAGAAGGCTTCTTATACAAACCATAGCCAACGCCATAGATAAGGCCGTCTTTCTCCAATGCTTCATTTATCTTTCGAACCTCAAATGGGCTATATATATGTCCATCAACAACAATATCTATAAAGTCCTTATCTTCAAGAGCGTTCCATAGCTTTTCTCTCTCTGCCATCCATTCACCTATCTCCTTCTGCTGAATCTTTTCCCAGGGTTTTATGCCCTTTTCAACACGATATAACTCTCGGAGTCTCAGCAATAGGCCACACACAGAATAAAATCCCCAATACTTTGCATCAGAGATGTTACAGTTTTGTTTAATCTAAGAGGTAAGGGTTTCGAGATCTATCATCGATTTTCTCATCTTTATT
>JAGUWT010000028.1 GCA_020062205.1 Thermodesulfovibrionales bacterium | reverse complement strand
TGACCATCCACATCATCATCCATAGGATTGTTATTATTGTATGCAAAATTCCATCCCCTGATATCGTCTACAAATCCATTCCCGTCATCATCTTTTCCATTACCTGGAATTTCATTTGTATTAACCCATATATTTGCTGAAAGGTCGGGATGGTTGTAATCCACCCCTGTATCTATGACCGCAACAATAATGCCACCATTTCCTGAATGGATATCCCATGCCTCCGGTGCATCTATGTCAGCATCAGGGGTACCTGAAACCCCATCTATAATCTGGCCCGTGTTATTTAATCCCCACTGGAGATTAAAATAGGTATCATTTGGAATAACTGCCTTTCTTACAATATAGTTTGGCTCTGCGTATTCAACATCTGGGTCTTCCCTGTAAAGCTTCAGAGCCTCCTCTACAGTATGTCCCTTAGGCAGTTTGATATGTTCAATGTTGAGGGTCTCAAATCTTTTTTTGACGGTTGCTCTAACTGCCCTGTGAATAGCATTGATAGATGTCCTCCTTGTGCTTGTCTTGAATTTTACGAGCAATTCTCCTTCTACATAGAGGTTGCTATTTGAGGAGGGCTCGGTATTTTGAGGGTTGACGACAGCCTGCTCATCTCCACAGGACAAAATCCCTAATAAGATAAGGACTATTAGTAGCCTTTTCATTACGCCTAAATCTGTCCACCTTTGCTATCTCATCAAAGTATAAAAACATTTTACCAAAATTCATACTAAGTCATAAACAAAATAAAGGGTGGGACTTTTTGCCCCACCCTTTATTTGGCATTATGCGAGTTGCCTTAATGCATTACCTTCTTAATTGATTTGATGCCTGTTATGGAATCTGACTGCCTTTTGCAATAAAGGCATGACCGCATGCATCACCACTACCGCTTACGCTGTATTCAACAGTCATAGGATCGTCCCACTGGAGATCACCATCCAGGTCCCATACATCAGTATATGAGTCTGTCTCTGAGTATGAAAGGTCCCTGAAGCAGCCCTGCGCATCAGCCTGGGCCTTTCCAACCTTTCTGGAAATTGCCTTCCTGACTGCATCTTTCTTTACAGAAGTGCTTACTTTTGCTGCTTCCCCTGGGCATGTGATTTCACAATTAGGAGTACCTCCGCATGTAGGACTAACACCATTTACATCATAGCAGACCACTGTATAGCTATAGCTCTTACTCAGCATCTCAATTATGTAGCCTGTAATGGTATCAGATGCAGTTACCATTGTTGTAGCATAGGTGTTTATAGCATCTATGAGATCAGGGTCATCAAGATACGGAATGGAAGCAGACCCATATCCATATTCGTAAAAGTCAACTGGTAAGCCAAAGAAGAATGCGTATCTGTTTGACGACTCTTCATCATAAGTATCTGGATAGTTAGTGTTAGGCGTAAGTTCTATATAACCACCATCAAGGGCATTGTTATTTGTGCTCGGGCCTATGAACTGGTTGAGGTAGTCAACTTCGCTTGAACATGTTCCCGTTGTATCGCAGTAAGTAGAAAGGCCTGACCCATTCCACTGGATTCCATAATACGAAGACCCCCATGATTCTGTATCGTCTATGGTAGCCTTTTTCATGGTCTTCGCATAATAGTAAGAATCTGGTATTATCCAGAAGCTGGTTAAAGTGTCAGTGGCTTCAGAGAAGGTCTTGTTAAGTATAATAGATGTTTCTGCCCCTTGGGTGTTCACAAAACTCCAGCCTCCCCTTATGAGTGTAGCAACAAGGTAGTTCTCACCCGCTTCAATCCTACCTCCTATCTCCATATAATCCAGCATGTTTTCTAATGAATCATAGGTATAAATATAGATATACACAGAACCTATAGCTATATCGGATATGCTATCAGCTGGAGTATCAGGGGTGAGTTCAAGGGGATAATAATTACCCATGGCGTCGTATACCTCAACCAAAATAGATGCTGTATTCTCATCAATCAGGGCTGTCCCTATCTGGCCATGCTTGCCATTCTGCGGGAACTTTGCAGCGACTACAAGACTGCCAGTCTTTGAGACAGTGGAGCTATCTCCTGCGGCTGTACTACCTCCGCTTCCACAGCCATAGAGGGCTATGAATGGTAGGAGTAGCAGAACAAATATTAATATAACTTTTCTCATTTTTAAGCCTCCTTTCTTATTACTTAGGGGACAGTCCCGATTCTACGACTTCGTCCGTAAATCTGGGACAGTCCCCTTTTTTAGTTTTATTTTACCGTCTACCCTTCTTCTGAATTATGATGTCAAGTCCTCCGGGTACACCACCTACATAGATATCAAAAGTCCATGAGACTGTATTGGTACCATCAGAAACCTCAAACTTTATGGGGATGAGTTTGCCATCCACATTTGGTGTCGTATATGTACATGCTGTTTCTATCCAGTATTCATTGGAACTATCAGAACAGTTGGGGATTGCTACGCCATCAGCATACCAATTTGTTGTCAGATTGGCGCTGTCCCAGTCGTAAGCCCCTCCCCGAAGGGTTATTTCCGTATTCTTTGCTGGGAAATAATTGTCAGTATCGGCAAGATAAATAATAGGCGGGGTGTTTGCCCCTGCTTCAGATACATATACTGTTCCAATATCTGAAGTCCCTGTCTTCCCTTTAGAGTCAGTTACACTGACAGTCAGAGGATAGGTGCCTTCATTCTGGAAGGGTATTTCAGTATAGGAGTCACCCCAGCAATCATTCCATGTTCCAGATGCAAGGGTGTTAACATTGTTCTTAACTTCCCAGTTTAGAGGTTTATCACACTCGTTGTCCCATCCCCAAACCTCTACTCCTGCGGATTCACCTGCCAAAATAGATCCAGAGTAAATCCATCCATAGGCATATGGTGCCTGGTTCTCAAAAACAATGTCGGACAATGTTACGAGTGTGCTATTATCATTTTGTTCTGATTGAGGATAATCGTTTGTATTACCATTTACTGAAAACCTCTTCTTTGGCTGCCAGTCCCATCCTACATATACATCATGGACAACAGGGGTGCACCGTGCATCCATCTTGAAGTATCCATTATTATCTGTCACCGCATCATTGTAATAGTAAGGGTTTAAGCCGTATATATAGACATACTGATTAGCCAGGGCTGTACCACTTTTATCCTTTACATATCCTTCTACCTGACATGCCGCCTGTTTGGTTATCGGATTTGTTTTGGTGGTGCAATTAGGTGAGTCGCCAAGTGTAACTGATTCAGTTTCCCATTCATCATTTATAGGATCCCAGTATTCAATGGTAGCGCTCCTGTCTGTGTCAGAGTTATTTGTCAGGGCAGCCTTTAACTTCGCCTTTCCATCTGCCCCTGTAGAGCCCCATGCGTAATTGAAGGATTGAGGAGTATAGTCATCATCATAAAGTTCGACCCAGATACCCTCAACAGGTTGTCCACTCAATAAAAATGTCTTTTCAATACATACCTCTTTTGGTATCTCAAATACAAGCGGATAATCGAGGTTCCACCATTGTCTGATGAAGTCCTCATTGCTTACAAGTATCCTCAGATACTCACCACCACTGCCGCTATAGTTAGCCTTACATTGGTCTATGTAATTTTGGGTAGTGCCATCGAGAATAACATAAGTATCATCAATTTCTCCATCTTCATCGAGGTCTCTAACAAGCGTCCCGATACCGAGCATAATCCATGTGCCATTAGTAGGATTATATGTATAGACAGGGACATTGAAACCTGCCTTTTCCGCCGTTGTCAAACCATTACATAATGAATCATCCGATGCTGAACCTGTGCAATAGTCTTTTAAAAGGGTGGAGCAGCTTGTGCTGCCAATCCATCTTGTTATATATGTTCCTGTTGCCTGTGCCTTGGTGAGTTTCCCCTCTTTAATCGCCTTGACCGTTGCTGCACCGAGATTTTCCCCCTTATCTGTTGTCAGATTGATGTAGTCGAACCCAAGCGAGACAATTTTATTACCCTTATTATCCATAAATTGTCCGGGAAAACTCGATGACTCTGTAACAGGATCAAAGGAACGAAGGTCGGCCTTAAGAGAAGAAATTCCTGAAAGCGTGTCTGTCGGGATTTCTATCTGAAGATCTGGTGGGGTACCATTCTGTTGTTTCCTTAATTCAATCTTACTACCAGTAACTATACTCTGCTTCCCTGTCCCCCTGTCCTTAAATAAGGCAATCTTCACTACCTTTCTTCCAGATGAAGAAATGGTAACGGTCTGTCCGCTTACAGGGATAATATCAGTTACAACACTATTAAGAATTGCACTGATATTCACATTGGCAGGTGTTTCAAAGTCAATCCTCTTGCTGTAATCTGCATACCCTGTCCTTTTAACATTGATAATTATGTATCCCCCGTTATTACTGAGAGTTATGTTTGTGTTGAAAGTTCCGGTTGATAATGTTATTGTAGTCATGCTTCCTGTCAGTTTGTTACTCTTATCATAGGAAAGTATTTCTACAATAGCATTCGCCAATGGGTTTTTACCAGGAGCTTGAGCCTTTGATATACTTGCACTACTCACACCACCACTTCCAACAAGGCCTGATATTTTTACTGATGAAGTACCCGATGGTGCTGCTGCACCGCCTCCTCCATCACCACCACCGCCACATCCTGCAAGGATGAGGGCAAGAGCGCTGAAGAGAGCGATGGGTAAAAGATATTTTTTAAAGCTTCTCATACATCCCCCTTTCTTTTAGATTAGACATTTGGACATTTAGATATTTCCACTTAAAAATCCCCCCATTTTTAAGTGTATTATTTTCATTAATATGCTCTTAAATATGCTCTTAGCTTAAATATCTCACATGGCATCATGAATGTCAAGGGAAAATTCCCCGAAATTTCTGGTAGAAAATAGAGAAGAATGCTGGGTTATAAATATTTCATTCCATCCTGCTGGGTAATCAGGATATACCCTTCAATCTCTTTGACAAGACCTTTTGAGGTAAGCATCTTCATACACTTTGAAACAGCCTCTCTCGATGAACCAATTCGTGCAGCAAGTTCCCTGTGGGTCAATCTTTTAATCCTTACACAGCCACTATCTTTTTCACCCTCACCCTGTGCAACATCAAGGAAAATCTTCATTAGTCTCTCACTCACTTCGAGAAAGGCTAAGGACTCAATCATTTCGTCTGCCTTTCTCAACCTCTCAACCATGGTAACCATCAACTCAACTGCAATTTTAGAGTCTTTTCTGAGCAGATCCAGGAATACGTCCCGTTTCAGGATAGCAATCTCTGAGGTATCATCTGCTACTATGGTTGCTGACCTCCCCTTTCCATCCAGGAGACTGAATTCACCGAAGAAACTGCCCTTTCCAAATTGAGAAATTACAATCTCATTCCCATGTACACCTTCCAGAACAGCCTTGAGTCTCCCTGAAATGACGATATAAAGGTCTGTGCTAAGGTCAGTCTTATAAAAAACCGCATCCCCTTTTTTATAAAAG
>JAGUWT010000029.1 GCA_020062205.1 Thermodesulfovibrionales bacterium | reverse complement strand
TATTCTATTTTACACATTCAGAACAACCGGAGCACCCGCCAGCTTGAACGGCAGATAAATACTTTCTATTACGAACGCATTCTTTCAAGCAGGGATAAGAAAGCGGTCAGAAAAGAAATCCATAAACAGGAAGCCAAAAGGTTGATTATTAAAAATGCCCTCTGCGTATTCCTCTGGCACAGGAATTATACGATAAGACGACCATGGGTGAGGAATTATAAAATATACCCGGGTTACAGCATGGATAAGGGGACAGAGATATCGTTTTAAAAGTATTGACATGGTGTATTATAAGTGATACACTTTATTTCGGAGGTAAAGAATATGCCAACAAAGAATCCAAGAGTAAATGTCGTATTAGAAACGCCTTTATATAATAGTGTTGAACATCTTGCTAAAAGAGATGGCGTTTCTTTGTCACTTAAAGTACGTGACCTCATAAGAGAGGCTCTGGAAATGGAGGAAGATGTCGCTTTGGCTGTTCTTGCTGAAAAAAGAGAGCGAACTTTCAGCAAAACAAAATCCTTAAAACACGACGAGGTCTGGTAATCTTGCCCTTCACTCTAAGATACCATCCTGACGTTAAAAAAATTGATATTCCTAAAATCAACGAAAATTTGCGCTTACGTATCAAGAAAGCTATAGAAGAGCGACTACAGACTGAACCCCATCAATACGGTGAGCCTCTGAAAAAAACACTGAAAGGATACTGGAAGCTCAGAGTAGGAGATTACAGGGTTGTATTCAAGATTGTTGAAACTGAGGTTTGGATACTGGGAATAATTCATAGGAAAGATGTTTATGGGAAGATAGAGAAAAGGTCAGAAAAGCAGTAGTTTGTATTATGAGCTTTTCATGAATGTGAAGGTATTGATTTGATACGCAATTTTTTATTTAATATTCTAATGCTCTTTTTTACGGGTTAAGGGAGATACAATGGCAAGGAGGGCAAAGAAAAAAGAAGATGATGTAGAAGTCTACAGGCATGAAACCGAGACAAGAAAAAATGTTGTTTCAGTAGGACTTGCCTCTTATGACACGTCAAAGCCAAAGAAATATGAGTATGCCCAGCATTTTTGATAACATATACTGTTTTAGTCTAAGAAGAGGGAATTGATGAACGGAGAATCATTCGACATTAAGCAAGACAGGCTGCAAAGGCTGAAAGAGCTTTTTCCCGAACTCTTTGCCGAGACCCAACTGGATTGGGAAAAGCTGAAGGCGGCTTTTGGCGATGATGTCAATTTTGTCAATGAGCGCTATGTATTGAACTGGGCGGGCAAGAGCGATGCCTTTAGAGTCCTGCAGCAGCCCACCACAGCCACCTTGAAGCCCGCGCCGGAAGAATCCGTTAACTTTGACACAACCGAAAACCTCTTTATTGAAGGCGAAAATCTGGAAGTGCTGAAGGTTTTGCAAAAAGCATATTATGGTAAAGTCAAAGTAGTTTGTATAGACCCGCCTTACAACACAGGCAGTGACAGCTTCATTTACCCCGATAAATTCAGCGAAAAGAAAGAAGATTACCTGAAACGCATTGGCGATAAAGACGAAGAAGGCTTTCTGATGAAAGAGGGACTTTTCCGCAAGAACAGCAAGGACAGCGGACACTTTCACAGCAACTGGCTCAGCATGATGTATCCCCGTCTGTCCCTTGCCAAAAACCTTCTGCGTGATGACGGAGTCATCTTCGTTCACATAGACGATAACGAGGGTCATAACCTCCGGCTGGTGATGAATGAGATATTTGGGGAAGAGAATTTTGTTGACTGCATCATTTGGAAAAAGAGGTATGGAGGCGGTGCTAAGGAAAAATATTTAGTCTCAATACATGAATACATGCTTTTTTACGCAAAAAATAAAGATATGCTTGACCCTCTTTATATATCTCAAGACCGAGATGCTATAGAAAAATACTATAAGCTCAAGGATGAAAAATTTAAAACTAGAGGGCCATACAGAACACACCCATTAGAAGCAGGCAAAGCTGTTGGAGAAAGAAAAAATCTTGTATTTACAATTAAAGCACCTGATGGCACTGAAATATGGCCTAAGAGACAATGGTATTGGAGTAGGGATAGAGTTCAACAAGCGCTCAAGAATAATGAATTAGATTTTGTGAAAGGTAAAGATGGCTGGACTGTTCATACTAAACAATACATGAAGAACGAGGATGGAGAATTGAGAAGCGGGGAAACTTTTTCAATTATAGATGATGTTTATACTCAACACGGAACTAATGAAATAATTGATATTTTAGGTAACATACAAATTTTCCCATATCCCAAACCCAGTAAGCTAATAAAACAACTATTAAAACTTTCGACAGAAACGAATGGCATCATTCTTGATTTCTTCTCTGGTTCAGGCACCACAGCCCAAGCAGTTATGGAACTCAACAAAGAAGACGGCGGCAACCGCAAATTTATTTTGGTGCAAATGCCTGAACCATGCGATGAAAACAGTGAAGCATTCAAAGCCGGTTACAAAACCATTGCCGATATTGCTAAAGAACGCATCCGCAGGGTCATTCAGAAAATTGAAAAAGAGAAAGCGGAGAAGCCTGATTTGTTTGACAAAAGCAAATTGGATTTAGGCTTCAAGGTATTCAAGCTTTCGCTCTCCAATTTCAAAATATGGAGAGGCAGTGAAATAGACAGCGAAGAAAAACTGGTGCAGCAGATGGATGCCTTTACCAACCCTGTCCGGCCCGGAGCCGAAAAGCAAAATATGCTGTATGAACTGATGCTCAAATCAGGGTACGAACTTACAAGCCCCATCCATTATGTCATTGCGAGCGAAGCGAAGCAATCCCCAAAGGGCAGCAAGATTGCTTCGGGTTCTACGAACCCTCGCAATGACAGCATAGGTTTTTACAGCATCAGCAACAACGAACTCATCATTGCATTAGATGCAGTGAATGAAAAACTGATAGAGCAAATCATTGTCGCCAAACCTTAGAAGGTCATTACCTTTGACAGTTTGTTCGCCGGAAACGACCAACTCAAAACCAACACTGTATTGCAGATGCGGGATGCAGGGATAGATTTTAAGACGATATGAGCCGTGATATTAATATGAAATTTATCGAATCCGAAACGCTGGAACTCAAAAAATCGACGTCTGAGATTAAGGAAGCAGTCATATCTATATCGTCTATCCTCAATAAACATCAACATGGTGAATTATATTTTGGAATTAAAAACAGCGGCGATGTTACCGGCCAGAATATAACCGAAAAAACACTTCGTGATGTATCAAAAGCTATTTCAGATAATATCGAACCAAAAATCTATCCTCTCATAAAACATATTAAGCTCAAAGGAAAGTCATGCATTAAAGTCCAATTCAAAGGAACCAACATCCCCTACTATGCTCATGGCAGGGCATATATCAGAGTGGCGGATGAAGACCGGCAGTTAAGCGCAAAAGAACTCGAAGGACTGATTCTCAAAAAGAACAAAGATAAGCTGAGATGGGATACTGAAATCTGCAAAGAAGCAAAACTTTCAGATATAAGTGCGAAGAAGTTGAAATCTTTCTTAAAAAACGCCGGACTTAAATATGATACTCTCCGTAGTGACCTTGAAAAATTAAAGCTCCTGTCTGACGGAAAGCTTTGCAATACAGCCGTGATCTTATTCGCCAAAAAGCCTCAGGCATTTTTCCCCAATGCACGTCTCAGGTGCGCTGTCTTCGGCACAACAGACACATCATTTACGATTGATATGCAGGATTTTGAAGGAGACCTCTTTTTCCTGATCGAAAAAGCCGAGGAATATATTTTGAAAAATATTCATATCGGCATGAAACTGGAGGGGCTGAGAAGAATAGACGTGCCTGAGATTGACAAGGCAGCATTCAGAGAGGCCATAATCAATGCCTTCTGCCACAGGGATTACCGTGAATACGACTCTGTCAATATAGCCGTCTTTAAAGATCATATTGAGATACGAAGCCCCGGCCTGCTCTATGGCGGGTTGACAATAGAGACTATCAAGACAAAGATGGTTTCAGAGAGAAGAAACGAGTTGATTGCCGAGATGTTACACCGTGTTCACTTTATCGAGAAATGGGGAAGAGGCATCAGGCTTATACTTTCGAAAGAACCTGACACTGAGTTCAGTGAAGTTGGTACAAAGTTTGTCACTATGTTTAAACGAAGGAGTTATATTGAGGAGGTAAAAAAGGGAGCAGAAAGTTGGGTGAAAAAGTTGGGTGAAAAGTTGGGTGAAAATGAAAATAGAATTGTAGAAATTGTTGTAACAAATAAGTTTGTGACAATACCGGAACTGTCCAAAATGCTGAAAATTAGTACAACTGCTGTGGAGAATAATATTGCAAAACTAAAGGCAAAGAAAATTCTTAAACGCATAGGCCCGGACAAAGGCGGGCATTGGGAAGTGATAGAGAAATGAAAGGCGTTAAAAGGATACCAAGAAAAAAGGTAAAATCGGGTTCCGGAGAGATAAGAAAATTGAATAACTATGCCCACGATTGACTGTATAGGGGAAAGGCATCTCCTAAACTGAAACTGGAAGAAAAAGATGCAAAGGGATTGATTGGCAAATCGGAAGAGGAATGATGCTGGGAAGAAAAAGTGAAGGGTGAAAAAATGGTTGAAAATAAAATGAAACTCCACTTCAACAAAAACCGAAAGAATGGCGGAGAAAGGCGGGATAGGAATTAGGTATGATGTCCCTCTAATTCCCTGTGGAATGTAGTATTATATGAAATAATGTTGTATAGTGCAAAAGGGAGTTTTTCTTATGTTACTTAAAGGATATCTAACAGTAGAAAAAGTTGCTAAACAGCTTGGCTTGTCTGAATATAGAGTGCGGGAGCTTATTAGAGAGAAGCAGATTCGTGCCGTGAAGATAGGTCAGGAGGAGATAAAAGGGGAC
>JAGUWT010000122.1 GCA_020062205.1 Thermodesulfovibrionales bacterium | reverse complement strand
CCTTGATGTTATAGACTTTGCTCCCACGTGCAGCAAAATAGCAGATTATACGTAGATAATAGAGAGGACGATCTGATAGCCCCCCGCTGGTTAAATCGCCCGTTCTCTTGTCTCTGCCTGTGCCTTCTGTTAAGTTTTCGAATTGCCTGTAATCTTTCGCGGTAGCTCTTTGAAATGCCTGATCCAGTGCGCTCAAAAACACACTCTTTTTTTTCTTCCATGTATTACCTCCTTAATCTAAATTTAGTAGTGACGGCTCAAGAATTGCCCTTAAAAAGCTGTTTTCATCAATCCTGTCTAATTTGAGGCCCCAACTGCCTATTTCCTGATCATCCAGGAAGTCAATGCCTATTAAGTCTGGTTCACAAATTGCCCTGATAAATTCCTCGTCTGAAACATTTTCAAGAGTTAGTCTCTTCATTTTTTTACTCCTTTACACATGCCTTTTTATATTCATTTCTTTAAAAATTCTGAAAAGTCCATGTCAATAATTGGGAAGTCATAGTCAGGGATGTCCACTAAAGTGGACGTGGAAAAAACCCTTTTAGGGTCATATATCAGGAAATATCGGCCACCTGTGCTCCGCTTGGTCTTGAATCCTAAACCCCGCAGCAGGGACCCGATTTTCTTACAGGATGGAGCTTCGGGGAGAACTTCCTTTATCTTTGAAAGTGACAATTTGCCGCCCTTAACCTCATCCTTGAGGCTTTGCAGGACTTCAATGAGCCTTTTTTTAATGATGTCCATCTATGGAAATGTAACCCTCAAAAATCGCCTTGTCTTTAGCTAAATCCCGCCGTCTTCGAAACTGCCTTCGGGATGCCTTCAGGAAGGACCCATAAGCCCTTAAGTTCTGCCTTGCCCTATTCATTTTTTCTTCCCTTCCTTCTGTGCCTTCCTGAAAAGCTCCACAAGCTCATCAATCTTGTCAGGTGCAATAGTTATCCCCTTCTTTGTTGGTCTCCACTCTCCAGTATCGTCTTCATAGTAAACCCTTACATCTATAAACTCATAGCCTTTGTATTCAAGGTCTCTTTAACCCTGTGTATCTCTCTCAAAGACTCCTTATTAAGGCTTTTGAGCTTCCTTATCTCATTAGCTGTGTAAACAGCCCCAGAGACGCCCTGAGACCTCAGAGAGTGTATATCCTTATCAGCAGCAACAACCCACAGGTAAGCCTGTAAAATCTCACTATATACCTTTACAGCCACCCTTCTACCATATTTAAACAAAGCCTCGATATAAAGCAGCCTAATCCTATCAAGGGCATCCTGAAAGGCTGTTATGTCTTCAATGACAAAAGCATTATCAAGAGCCTCTATCGTGTCTAAGATTTCCATGTAAAGAGTATGTGACCTATCTTTCAATTCATCCTTGCCTAAGTCGAATTTTCGATTATTTTTTGGCAGTAAAGGCAAAACATCATACCTTCCCCTTTTATACTCTCCTGAATCCGTATAACAGTTGACAAAGGTATTTCTATACAATTGTCTAATCCGGTTCATAACAATTCCAAAATGTTTGTCCAGGTTTCATTAAAAGCCATGCTGATTTTTCCTGTAACCCCGAATGGCCTATTTTTTCTAATTATCAAATCGAACCTTCTGTTATCCATTTCTTTTCTATCAATCCATAAAACGATATCTGCAACCTCAGAGAGTTCTCCTGCGCCCTTCAGTCCTATAATTTCCTTCTCTCTCAACTTGCCACCAGTGATCTGACTTAGAACCAAAATACAGACATTGTGCCTCTTAGCCATTCTCTGTAACTCCCTGGCAGCGGTACTCATCTTTTCATAGATATCGCCTTTGAGTGCAAGGTTCTGGACATAATCAATCGCTATCACATCAACTCCACCTTTCAGGAGATGTTTTTTAATTTTCAGGTTCATGTCCTCAAGAGTATAAACATCGTCATAGATATGGAGATCATAGCCGAGGATCTTTCTCTGGGCCTCAGTTAATTTCTTTTGCTCAAACTCATTTATAAAACCTCTTACTATGTACCTTATAGGGATTCCTGACAGTGTGGCCATGAGTCTAAGATATTTATCACGCTTTGAATCTTCTACTGAGAAAACCAATGCCTTTGTTTCGTTATCACAGATGTCTGCAATAAGCTGTGAAAGGAGTGTAGATTTCCCATAAGCTGTATAACCCCCTATCATCCAGAGATGACCTGGATATAGCCCAACACATGTTTCATTAAGTTTTTCAAAGCATGTCTGAATGGCAGATATATTCGTCTTGGCTTTCGCGATGTCATTATTGATACCTGAAAATATTTCCTCGGTTGTTAATTCTTTGTGGGTCCCGAATTCTGATAAATTTAGAATTTTCTCTTGGGTGAGTGATAAAAAGTTCGAGTCAGTCACTTTTGTGTGTAGTTCCTTGACTGTCATAAGACATGCCCGCTGGAATGATTTTTCTCTAAGTATCTTAGTATGATAATTAATATTTGCAGAAGTGATAGCTTCAAAAAACAACCCTTGAACCCACAGGATATTACAGCTCGGGTCATAGTTTCTGATGCTCACAAGGTCGATTTCAATTCCGTCTGCATAGATCCGCAGCATTGTTTCAAAAAGCCTTCTATGTTCTGCCTTATAAAAATCATTGCCCTTTATTTCAACCTGATAAAACAACTCAGGGTTAAGGTATAAAGCCTGTAAGACTTCCTTTTCTGCCTCCAAGTTATAAAGTTCTGTATCTGTCTCCAAGAGATTGCTCCTTTGCACCCTGCCAGAGGTTGATACTATGCTTACTCAATGCAATTGAAAGAGTAAGTCCGTGTTCTTTTGCTTTTGACCCGTTCAGATAAAACCTTATTGCACCTTTAATCTCTTCCTCTGTCATACTCTT
>JAGUWT010000281.1 GCA_020062205.1 Thermodesulfovibrionales bacterium | reverse complement strand
CTGGCTATGTCATGCCTATTGCCTTATGAACAATCATTATCACCTGATCATAGAGACACCTGATGGAAATCTTTCTCATGGAATGAGGCAACTAAATGGAGTCTATACCCAGCTATTCAACAAGAGGCATAATAGGGTTGGTCATATATTTCAGGGCAGATACAAGGCGATATTAATCCAAAAGGAAAGCCATCTGCTTGAAGTAAGCAGATATGTGGTGTTGAACCCTGTAAGGGCAAAGGCAGTAAAAGACCCCGGGGAATTCCGGGGACACCATACTTAATTTTTTACTTAACTCTCAACGACATATTTTCCCCCATTGTACTATTTGGCATATGGACTATCTATGCAGTTCACCGGATTGGAGGACGAAGTCAGAACCGCTGATGAATCCCCACTCCGCCTTGCCCTGAAGATCATCAGGGCAGTGAACAGATAACCTTCCTCCTTCCTTCTTACCAACCATTCTGATAAATGTGATAGAATAAAGACACGTAAAAGGAGGTGTTCAAAATGTTACGTTCAGTAATTGGTGTATACAATGGAAATAAACTTGCATTAAAAGAAAAAGTGGAAGTCAAGGGATCGGTCGATGTATTAGTTACCTTTTTGAAAGAAACTGATTTTTCTTTTCAAAAAAAGTTTCTTCTCAAAAGGTTATTAAATAGAAAGCCCATCAAGATTACCCCTTTCAAAGTAAAAAATTTGATTGAAGAAGGCAGGAAATAAATTTGAGACTTGTTGTTGACTCTTCGGTTTCTCTCAAGTGGTGGCTGGATGATGAGGAATTCATCGAAGAATCAAGACTGTTACTGAAAAAGGTTGTTGATGGAGAAATAGAGTTAATTCTACCAGAACTTTGGTACTGCGAAGTTGCAAATGGCATTACAACTGCTGTAAGAAGAAATAGAATTTCAGAAAAACAGGGTAAAATGTTCATCGAAGAACTCCAGGCAATACCCATGAAGCAATATAACATTGCTACCCATATCAATAGAATCTATAAAGATGCCGTGAAATATAAATATGCTATTTATGATATGGTATATTTAGCCGTAGCCGAACTGGAAGAAATTCAATTTATAAGCAGTGACGAACGATTGGTTAACACGGTAAAGTCAACTAAACCATTTGTAAAATATGTGTCTGATTTGAAAAATATCTTAAAATAGGTAATTGAATCCACCCTCCGCCTTGCCCTGAAGGTCATTCGAGCTATTAGCAGATAGCCTGCTATACTTCTCACCAACCATTCAAATAAATATGATAGAATAAGACAAATCAAGGGAGGTGCTAAATGCCGAAAACTATAGAGGCAATTTACGAGGATGGGGTATTCCGCCCTCTTAATCCAATAAAGGGATTAAAAAAACGCCAGAAAGTTTCAATAACGCTGGGGGTACCATTAAAGAAAAAACATCCCCTTGAAGGATTGTGTGGAATCCTTCTAGACGATGATGCAGCAGAATTGCTGAAAATTGTTAAAGAGGAATTTGAAAAAGTAGATATCAATGAGTGGTAAAATTGCACTTGATACAGATATTGCCATAAAATTCCTGAACGGTGATAAAGCTATAGAAAGTTTCCTATCAATATACTCTGAAATTTACCTGCCCTGAAGGTCATCAGGGCAGTGAACAGATAACCTTCCTCCTTCCTTCTTCCCAACCATTCCGATAAATGTGATAGAATAGAGCAAAATCGGCTGTCAAATGCTCATTTTATTGTTGTTTAGGGAATACTTACCTTGACAAAGGAAGAGATGTTTATAAAATGGAATCTGCACTAAAAAGAAGAACAGAAAGCAAGAAAAGATATATTAGAAATTCAAAATATTCAAGAAAAAAGCCTGTCAAACTGAAAATATCGAGAACGTACAAGCCAGAGGACCTTGGCCTTGAGGAGTGGCAGCGGATTCTCAGAAAACAATACGGTGAACAGCAAAAATTTAGATTTGAAAATATAGGTGATCATCCCATCTTCTCTGAATTTAAACTCATCAATCCCGATTCGGGAAAGATTTATAAAATAGCCATTCGTGGAGGCAAGCCCGGGGATAACTATTGCTCATGCCCCGATTATAATATTAATAATCTTGGAACATGCAAGCATATTGAGTTTATCCTTTCCAGATTAATGAAGAAAAGAGGAGCTAAAAAGGCATTCAAAAATGGATATGTTCTTCCTTATTCCGAGATATATTTGAGCTATGGAGTTAAGCGTGAGGTCAGATTTAAGGCAGGGGAAGACGCTCCTCCTGAACTGCTTTCTCTGGTGGACAAATACTTTGATTCACACGGAATACTCAAAGAGGAGCATATTCTTAATTTCCATAAATTCCTCAACAGTATACCGCAGAAAAATGGACATGAAGTACGTTGTTATGATGATGTAATGGCTTATATTGCTGAACATCAGGACGCCGAACACCGGCGAAACATTGTCAGGTCTCAGATTAAAGGAGGGATTAACAGCGCAATTTTTAAAAACATTCTGAGAACCAAATTATACCCTTATCAGCGAGAAGGGGCTTTATTTGCAGTGAATGCAGGGCGATGCCTTATCAGCGATGATATGGGGCTGGGAAAAACAATCCAGGCACTTGTGGCAGCAGAGTTAATGGCTAAATTATTCAATATACAGAAGGTTTTGATTGTGTCCCCAACCTCTTTGAAATACCAGTGGCAGGCAGAAATCGAAAAATTCAGCGGCAGGCCGGTAGATGTAATTGAGGGGCTCAACCATAAGAGGGAACAGCTTTACATGAATGGTTCTTTTTACAAGCTTATCAATTATGAACTGGTTCCCAGGGATATAGATATGATAAGGGAGTGGACTCCTGACCTGATAATCCTTGACGAGGCCCAGAGGATTAAAAACTGGAAGACTCGAACTGCACAGTATGTAAAGCAACTGGAATCAACCTTTGCCATTGTGCTTACAGGAACTCCCATAGAAAACAGGATCGAAGAATTGCATTCTATAATGGAATTTATAGACCGACGACATCTCGGACCTTTATACCGTTTTATCCATACTCACAGGATTGTTGATGAAGGTGGCAAGGTAATCGGATACAGGAACCTGCAATCTGTCAGAGATTCCTTGAAGAATGTCATGATACGGAGGAGGAAGGGAGATGTACCCCAACAGCTTCCAGAACGGATAGATAAAAACTTTTTTGTCCCTATGACTAAAGAACAAAGGATTATACATGATGAAAATTATGATATTGTGGTCAAACTGGTAGCCAAGTGGAGACGATATAAATTCCTGTGTGAAGCTGATCAGCGGCGACTGCAAATCGCCTTGAATTATATGCGAATGGCTGCTGATAACACCTACTTAGTTGATAAGAAAACGATTCATGGCCCTAAGATTGAGGAATTAGAAGTAATTCTCAAAGAGATAGCTGTCGAGGGCGGAGAAAAGATGGTCATCTTCAGCCAGTGGCTGAGGATGACAGAGTTAGTAGAACATATCCTTAAGAGGAACAATATTAAATATGTACACTTAAATGGGAGTATCCCTTCAAAACAGAGAAAGGGGTTGATGTCAGAGTTTAAGGAAACCCCAGCGTGCAAGGTCTTTCTTTCCACGGACGCAGGCGGGGTTGGATTGAACCTGCAAAGCGGCACAGTTGTGATTAATATGGACATCCCCTGGAACCCTGCTGTTCTCGAACAACGTATTGGTCGTGTACATAGACTTGGTCAACACAAGACGGTTCGCGTCATCAACTTTGTTACCGCATCTTCCATTGAGGAGAGAATACTCGATCTCCTTAAGTTCAAAAAATCATTATTTGCAGGAGCGCTGGATAATGATGGAGAAGATGTCGTAATGGTTGGCGAGTCTCAACTCAAAAGATTTATACAATCAGTGGAAACAGTAACAGAAAATCTGGAAAAATCAGACCCCGTACTGGAGAGGCAGCAGCAAAGAGAAGATGAAATGTATAAAGAGGTTGACCAGAAAGGACTAACTGTAGAAAAGGAAGACAAGTCAAAAGCTGAAGGAGACAGGGACGGGGGAGGTCTGGTTTATCTGAATAACCTCCTCAACAGAGGCGCTCAACTCTTAATGAATCTCGGTAAACTCATTGAGCATTCTGATCAACCCCTTGAAAAACATCTTGATACAATGATCGGCAGGGATGAAAAAACAGGACAAACCTATTTGAAGATACCGCTTCCCAATACAGAGACTATAAAAACTGTCTTTTCATCCTTCAGTGAGCTATTATCAAACGCAATGCAATTGAAGAACAGGTTAGGATAAAATAATTTCAGAGGTCAATTATGCTTAATCTTGGTATGCTCGCTTCTGGTCGCGGCTCTAATTTTCAATCAATCATAGATGAGATAGAGGCTAAAAGGCTGAATGCAGAGATAGTTTTACTGATAACTGATAACCCTTCAGCCTATGCAATAGAGAGGGCAAAAAAACATGGCATTGAATATCTTGTAATCGGACCAAAGGAATTTGCCTTAAAAGATGATTTCTATAGAAAGATTGCTGAAGAGTTGAAGAAACGGAATGTGGGATTAGTTGTTTTAGCAGGTTTTATGAGGATTGTGGGGAAACCTCTGATAAATGCATTCCCGAACAGGATAATGAATATCCACCCTGCTCTCCTTCCGTCTTTTCCGGGATTACATGGCCAGCGGCAGGCTATCGAATATGGGGCAAAGATCTCTGGATGTACAGTTCATTTTGTGGATGAAGGCATGGATACCGGACCGATTATAATCCAGGCAGCCGTTCCAGTTCTTCAGGATGATACAGAAGAGTCGGTATCAGAGAGAATATTGAGATTAGAACATAAGATATACCCAGAGGCTATTAGATTGTTTTCAGAAGGAAAAATAAAAGTGGAAGGTCGGAAGGTTACCATTCAAGGATATACCCCTTTCAATACTCACCTTGTTAATCCTGCAATAAGGAAATAAGCATGAGAATTTCGGGTGGCCTTGCAAAGGGCAGGAAAGCTGTTACAAAAAAACTCATCTCAAAGGGATTAAGGGATGAGAAACTCAGACCCACTTCTTCAAAAGTAAGAGAGGCATTGTTTGACATAATAAAGGACAGAATTGAAGGGGCAACCTTTGTTGATCTTTATGCCGGCACAGGTGT
>JAGUWT010000138.1 GCA_020062205.1 Thermodesulfovibrionales bacterium | reverse complement strand
ATGAAGGTGCTTTCAGGTGTGAAGGCTATCCATTGTGCATATGTTTCACTCCATCTCATAAGAATAGCTGCTGTTTGAGCAACAAATCCCACTATCGTGACTGTTGTCGCTGCTATTCCAATCATGGGTTTCCTGAATGCGAGATAGGTAATATAAATGATCATAGCCAGAATATATGTTATGGTTGATATGCCGAATAATGATGAACTGTCCATCTATCTTCCTCCTTCCTGTCTTTTCTTGAGAAGGGAAATCATCGTGTCTATTTTCCTCTCGAGCCCGCTTCTGTTTTTATTCGTCATTGCCCCCACCATTATGTTCGTATTGTTTTTGTCTTGAACAATCCTGACCCATAATTTTCTGTGGCTCATAAAGAATGCTGTATAGAGTCCTATGGATATCGCAATACACCCAAGATATACAATCCACACACCAGGGTCTTTTCTTACCTGAAGGCCGGTGTATTGTGTACCCCATAAATCTTTGAATTCCACAATATGTCCTTCAGGAAGTTTCCACGTCGTTGGGTATCTCTTCAGTATCCAGCCAGAATATTTTTCTTTTCCATCTTCTTTGAAGTCTATCAAGACAGCAGGGTTATTCATCATCTCTGCATAGGTGGAGGGCCTGCCTTGACGGTCAAAGGAAAGGGCAGGGCTGAAGTCTATTATCGTCCCTGCTATGTTTGTCCCCGGAATGGTAAAGGTATCATTGAGATGTAATTGTTTTATTTCTGATATCCCGCTCTGTGGGGTTATCCGCAGAACAAAAATACCCTGAGTATTCGGCACCATCCCATAACTTGATTGATAGAAGGTTATGCCTTTATAGGTAAGAGGATCATTCACCTCGATAGTTTTCTTTATGACTTCTCTTCCATTATCTATCACTGTCAGCCAGCTTTTGAAATACTTAGGCATATCAGACCCTTCATAGAAATCCACATTAAAATCGTCACACCTAATGCTGAAACTGAGCGGCTGTATGCCGTATGTGTGCATCTTTGCCCTCAGTGAACTTTCGTCTACGCCCAGTTGCTGAGATACATTTGATATGTTCCCTGAAGATGTCTCAAGGGCATTCAGTATCCTTTCCTTCTCAAGTTCTTCCATATTGGTTAAATGGCCTGTATTCAAGAGGACAATCGAAGCACTGCTGCCTTCAGGGATTGGGAGGAATCCCTTGAACCCGAAAAAGATGCCTATGAGCGCACCTATCAAGATAAGGAGAATACTCAGATGGGTGATATAGCCTCCAAACCTGCTGAATCTTCCTTTCTGTGCAAAGAACTGATAACCCTTGTCTTCTTTTAATTCAGCAGTGTGAAATCCTATCCTTTTTATAGCGCCTGTAACCATATCTTTTACCTCGTCAGGCTTCCCTTTTACAATTAGTTCTTTTTTGATGGGAGACCTCCCGAGTTGCTCATCTGTCAGTGGCTGTATTGGCTCCCTGATTATCTTCCATATCCTCGGTAGCCTGTCGACCGAGCAGATAACAATATTTACAGAAAAGAGAAACAATAAGGTTACAAACCACCATGAATGGTACATATCCATAAACCCGAGTTTATCGAATATATCGTAGAGGGTTGGAGCAAGAGTATCGCCAAAGAGCCGGGTTAATACATTGATATTCCTGGAACGCTCCGCTCCCTGTTCTAAAATGGTACCGACAACAGATGTGAGGGATATTATTGAAAAGATGATAATTGCAAATTTTACTGAGGCTAATAATTCCCAGATTTTCTCTGCAATACCATTATTTTTTTCTTCTGTCAATTTACAAACTCCCTAACAAATTCAGTGTGAAGAATTCCTCGAAGTCCTACTTCGAGGAATAAGATTATCTCTGCCCATTCATTGTCATTCCTGCACTCATTTTCATGAGTGTAAACTCCAGCATGAATCCAGAAAAAAGAGACTGTATTCCGCATCAAGTGCGGAATACAGACTAATTTAGTATCTAAGAAAACAAGAGTTTTACTATATCATATTTTTTACAACTTTTTCTCATAGATCCTGTATTTTTTATACAACCTCCCCCCAATCATCTTAATAATCCTCTGGACAGGGATGTTGTCTTCGAGTATCCATGAAAATTCCACACGCTTATATTTTCCTCTAATCCCCCGATACCCTTCCCTGAGAAGGAGGGCGTCAACTCCTTTGTTCCTGTATTCTGCCTTGATACCAAGGAGAAGAAGTCTGAGGTCTTTTATCTTTTTTGAATAATACATTGCCTTAATGATACTAATAGGATTGATCTTGCCCTTCATATGTTTCAAGACAAAGTGAAAATCAGGTAACATTCCCATAAAACCGACAGGCTCACCATTCTTCTCTGCAATGAGTGTACACTCAGGAATCACTATTGTTTTTAACCTTTTCGCAATATAAGCAGTCTCCTCTTCTGAAAGGGGTATGAATCCCCAGTTGTTCGCCCAGGCGGAATTATAGACCTCCCTGAATATCATCATCTCACTGTTAAATTTTTTTTTGTTTATTGCCCGAACTGTAATTCCCCGTTTTTCTGCTATATCTACAACCCTGTGTATTTTTTCAGGGAGTTGTTCTGGTATGTCGTAAATGTATGCATAAAGGTCTCTTGCCTTTCTCATTCCAAATTTTTCCATGAAATTACTGTAGTATGAAGGATTGTACGGAGTCATCAATAACGGTGGTTCTGTGTAGCCATCTATGAGTAAGCCGCATTCCTCATTGGTTGAAAAATTCATTGGACCACGCATTATTTCCATGCCTTCTTTCCTGAGCGTTTCTGAAGCCGTATTGAGAAGGGATGATGCGATTGCGAAGTCGTTTACAGATTCAAAAAATCCGAAGAAACCAGCCTTTTCTTTATGAAACTCATTATGTCTGTGGTTAATAATAGAAACTATCCTGCCACACGGTTTACCGTCCTTCTTCGCAAGGAAGTATCTTGCTTCTGCATGAAGAAAGAATGGATTCTTATCAGAGAATCGTTCTCGCATATCATGAATCAGAGGTGGAACGAATAAGGGGTCTTTTGAGTATAGGGATAAGGGTAGTTTTATGAAGTCATTGAGGTCTTTCTTAGATTGAACCTCAACGACTTCTATGCCTTCAGAGGTCATTGGTGAGTTTTATATAATTCCTAATTTTTTGCCAACTTTCTCAAATACATCCAATACAATATCCAGATGTCTATCGGTATGGGTTGCCATGTAACTTGTCCTTATGATGGCCTTTCCTTCTGGAACTGCAGGGCTTACGGCAACATTCGCAAAAACCCCTTCTTCCTGGAGCATCATTGCCATGGCGAACGCAGCCTGATTTTCACCAACGCGAATAGGGATTATCGGTGTCTGGCTTGGCCCTGTTTCAAAGCCGAGTTTTTTAAAGCCAAGTAACATCTTTTTTGTATTCTTCCATAACTGTTCTCTTCTCCATGGTTCTTCTTCGATAATATCCAGGGCAGCACTCACAGAGGCAACAGAGGCAGGTGGCGGGCTTGCACTGAATATTAATGACCTTGCAAAGTGTTTTATGTAGTGGATCACATCTGCTGATCCTGCCACAAAACCTCCGATAGATGCGAGGGATTTGCTATACGTGCCCATGATAATGTCAACCTCTTGCTCAAGTCCAAAGTGCTCTGCTGTGCCTCGACCTGTTTTACCAAGAACACCTATACCGTGGGCATCATCAACCATTAAACGTGCACCATATTTTTTTGTAAGGGTAACAGCTTCTGGCAGATGTACAATATCTCCCTCCATACTGAATACGCCATCAACGACAACAAGCTTTCCTCTGCCTGCATTTTCCTTTAGGACACGCTCAAGTTCTGACATATCATTATGTCTGAACTTCTTTATTTCACCAAATGAGAGTCTACACCCATCAATGATACTTGCATGATCCATCTTGTCAATGATGACAATGTCATCTTTCCCAACAAGTGCTGAAATTGTTCCCAGATTAACCTGAAAGCCAGTTGAAAAGATAAGCGCAGCCTCTTTTCTCGCAAATCGTGCAAGTTTCTCTTCGAGCTGAACATGGATGTCGAGGGTGCCATTCAGGAATCTCGACCCTGCACAACCAGTTCCGTATTTCTTGATTGCCTCTATTGCAGCCTCTTTAACCTTTGGGTGGCTGGTAAGGCCGAGGTAGTTATTCGAGCCTATCATGATCATCTTACGACCATTCATGATAACCTCAGGTTCCTGGGCACTTTCGATGATCCTGAAGTAAGGATACAGCCCCTGGTTTATGAGTAATTTCGCTTTATCAAATCTGCAACACTTATCAAATAAATCTGTTGATTTTCCTACAGCCATCGGTGAATCCTGTACCAATCTGCTGTCCATTTCATTCCTTCCTTAATACCGACCTTTGGTGTAAAACCGAATTCTTCCCTTGCCTTTTGTGAATCACATATCCAGTGGGTGTAATTGAGTTCTTTCACTTTATCCCGATTGATGATTCCTTGCCTCTGTATTCTTTCTCCGATATATGCAACAACTGGCATAATACATTTCGGTATCCTGAGTCTCGTTATCTTCATCTGTGCATTGAGTGCAGAGGATATCTCTATAGCTAATTCCTCATTTGAGTAAAATCTATTATCTGATAAAAAATATATCTTACCCTCAGCCTCTCTGCTCTCTGCAGAGAGTATTATACCCTGAATCAGGTCATCAACATACAGCATTGAATAATAACATTTTCCCCAATCCGGGAAGATACCCTTTTTAATCATCTTAAAAAAAGTAAGAAAGTCTTTATCCCTTGGCCCATAGACAGCAGGTGGTCTGAGGATAGTGATGGGTATCGAATCTTTGTACTGTAAGACTGCCTTCTCTCCATTGAGCTTACTTTTTCCATAGCTTGAAACAGGGGAGGGTTCAGCATCTTCTCTGAGAGGGGATCCGTTCTTGCTCGGCCCAACTGCTGCAAGGGTGCTCAGGTATACAAATCTTTTCAGGTTTGGATTTTTTTCAGAGACAGCCCTGATAAGATTTTCTGTTCCCTCTGCATTGATAAAGAAAAAATCACTTTCTGAGAGTGCCTTTGTGAGACCTGCGAGGTGGAAGATATAATCGAAACCAACAACTGCGTCAAAGAGTGATTTGATATTGGTGCAATCAGCAGTAATACATTTGAGCTCAATACCCTCAAGCCACCGAAGGTCTGAAGTCGCTCTTATGAGACAGCTAACCTCATAGCCTCTCTTGACGAGTTCCTCACATAAATGACTTCCTATAAAGCCAGTAGCTCCTGTTACCAGGGCCTTCATAAAGTAACACTATTTTGAGCAATGAGGATGTTAAGAGTCAAGTCCAGATTTATCCGCCCATGAGCAGGTTAACCCACCTAAGGCGGGTTAGAGGCTCATTGATTCGAGCTTTGCTATTCGCTCCTCAATAGGTGGATGGGTACTAAAGAGTTTCAAGAGTCCTCCGCCTGATAATGGGTTGACAATAAACATATGGGATGTCGCAGGATTCGCATTCATATGAATCTTCTGTGATGCCAGGTGGAGTTTTCTGAGGGCCCCGGAAAGGTATCTTGGATTTCCCGCAAGTCTTGCACCACCTTCGTCTGCAGCATATTCCCTTGATCTCGATATAGCCATCTGAATAATCATTGCGGCAATAGGTCCAACAATCATCATGGCTATAGCAGCGATAGGATTCCCTCCCTCTTCATCGTCTCCTCTATGACCACCAAAAATCATAGCCCACTGTGCCATATGTGCAAGATAGCTGATAGCACCTGCAATGGTTGCAGCAATGGTGCTGACAAGGATATCTCTGTGTTTCACATGGGCAAGTTCATGCCCTATCACACCCTGAAGTTCTTCATGACGGAGGATGCGTATGATACCAGTTGTTACCGCAACTGCCGCATGCTTCGGATTCCTTCCAGTTGCAAATGCATTCGGTTGTTCCTCATCAATAATGTAAACCTTTGGCATTGGCATTTCTGCCTTCTGCGCAAGCCTCCTTACTATCCCATAAAGCTCAGGGGCTTCTGACTCTGATACCTCCCTTGCACGATACATCCTGAGTATAATCTTATCGCTGAACCAGTATGCAAAAAAGTTCATTCCCAATGCAAAGATAAACGCAATGGTCATCCCCTGCTTCCCACCGATAGCTGCTCCTGCCCAGACAAGGATAAGAGTTAATGTCACAAGCAGAAACAGTGTTTTTATATTATTCATAAATAGTCCCTCCGTTTATTTGTTTATATTATATTATAGCCAGAATATGAGATCCTTTTCAATAAAACGGGTTTGTTCTCTTTTGACAGTTTATTGCTTCATTGAATATACTTTAAATAAATAAAGAATCAAGGAGGGGGAGTTCAATATGGATTTCGGGATGAAAAATAGGCTTTCTCGTATTATTAAACCAAGATCAGGGAAGACAGTTATGCTTGCAGTAGACCATGGTTACTTCCAGGGCCCTACAACCGGGTTGAAAGATCTAAGGAAGACAGTCACACCTCTCATTCCCTATGCAGACTGCTTATTCATAACAAGGGGAATGATCAGAACCTGTATTGATCCCAGAAGCGATGTTGTAATATGTCTCAGGGTTTCTGGAGGCCCGAGTATTCTCGGAGAGTTATCAAATGAAGACATTACTACATCTATGGAAGAGGCGATAAGGCTCAATGCTTCCGGAGTCGGAATGTCTATCTTCGTCGGTGCAGGCAATGAGGACAGGACTATAGCAAATCTTGGTAGATTGGTAAATGAAGCAGAAAGATATGGAATGCCTGTACTGGCAGTAACAGCAATTGGCAAGGAAATGGGAAGGGATGCACGGTATTTGGGACTTGCCTGTCGAATTGCAGCTGAGCTTGGAGCCCATTTTGTGAAGACATACTATTGCGAAGATTTTTACAAGGTTGTCGAGGGATGTCCTGTACCCATTGTTATGGCAGGAGGTAAAAAGATACCAGAAAGGGAAGCTTTGCAAATGACAGCGAATGCCATTAAACAAGGGGCATCAGGGGTTGATATGGGGAGAAATATCTTCCAGAGTGATAATCCTGTTGGTATGATTAAGGCGATAAGGGCTATTGTTCATAAAGGTGCATCTGTAGAAGAGGCATTTGAGATTTACTCAAAGAAGTAGTTCGCTCTAATTTTTCTTGTGTAAATGGAGGAGATAGTATTTTTGCTCATTCTCGTCCCGCACTATATTATAGTGCGGGACTCCGAGGGCTTTTGCCTCTTGATTTTTATAGATATGATATCTGACTATCGGCAAAAGAATCCGCCAAATACTATATCCTCCATTTCTTGGATAGACTGAATGAAAGTGGCCGTTTATTACAGCAATGATGATATAAGGATTGAGGAACGTCCGATACCCCCTCTGTCGAATGGTGAAGTTCTCGTAAAAATGAAGGCTTCGGGAATCTGCGGAACCGATGTTCTGCAGTGGTACAGGATAAAAAAGGCTCCCTGTGTCTTGGGCCACGAAATGGCAGGCGAGATAGTTGAGATTGGAAGTGGAGTTGTGGGATTTAAAAAAGGAGACAGGGTGTTCGTCTCTCACCATGTGCCATGTTACAGATGCCATTACTGTGGGCAAGGTAATTATACAGCCTGCGAATCACTTCATACCGGCAATTATTATCCGGGGGGATTCTCAGAGTTTATAAGGGTTCCTGAAGAGAATGTACGATATGGGACATTTCTTCTCCCTCAAGAAATAACTTTCGAAGATGCTACCATGATTGAACCTCTGGGATGTGTTATAGCCGGACAAAATCAATTAGGATTGAAGGAAGGTCAGACAGTCTTGATCATAGGCGCTGGTGTTTCAGGACTTTTGCATCTTCAGTTGGCAAAGATAAAAAAAACAAAGATTTTTGCGACAGATATTGATGAATATAGACTAAAAAAAGCTGTGGAGTTTGGTGCTGATTATGGAATAGATGCAAGAAGTAATCATTTCGTGGACGAACTGAAAAGCATGAATGACAATAGATTGGCTGATATTGTTATTGTATGTGCAGCAGCGAAACAGGCAGTAGATAATGCATTCCATTCTGTTGGGAGAAAGGGGAAGATTCTCTTTTTTGCAGTACCGAACAATGAGATAGCCATTCCATCCTTACGATTCTGGAGAGATGAAATAACAGTTACATTGTCATATGGAGCATCCCCTGAGGATCTTCGGGAGGCAATGAATCTGATTTTCAGTCATAAAGTTGATGTCAGTAATATGATAACGCACAGAATCCCCCTTTCCGCTATTGGGGACGGGTTTCAGTTAGTCTCAAAGGCAAAGGACTCTTTAAAGGTTGTCGTGGTTCCTGATAAAGACATTTAACTATAATAACCGCAAGGAAAGCACCAAGAAAAGAAAGGAAACAATATGAAACAATTGGATATTAGAGAAGAATACTTCAACTTGAAAAAAGAATACGATTTTTCTAAAGGAATAAGGGGAAGATTCTACAGACCTAAAAAGGTTCCTACTACAATCAGGGTTGATGATAATATCCTGCTTTTTTAAAAAGCTTGCTACAGAAAAGAAATCTGGATACCAGACACTCATGAATGATGTTTTGAGAGAATACATCAAAAAGACAGTTAATGGAACAGCAAGAACTCCCTGTGCTCTTGGCACAGGGATGAATTGTTTTGGATAAAGGAAGATGTCATTGCCCGACTTGATCGGGCAATCCAGAGGTAGAAACTGGATTCTCCGGTCAAGCCGGAGAAGCGGCGGAGTTATTTTTAATTTGACTTTTACGCCCTGTGCTCTTGGCACAGGGTTCTTAACTCGCTTGAAATTATTAAGCATTACTGGTACAAATATGTATGTTGTTAAGGAATCATCGAACCCAAGAAGGGAAACAAGTACTGGATTGTGGGGAAGGTAATTATCGAGGAGAAGAGGTGTAACGAGGGTTAATGCCGCGCATCTTCGATAACATAGAACAGCATCTTCTTTCCGCTCTTCGTGATACTCTTAACGTTTCTGATCGTGCTGATTTCTGCGTAGGATATTTCAATCTCCGTGGATGGAAACAACTTGATTCGTATATAGAAAAGTGGTCAGGCGGTAAGGGAAATTGCTGCCGTCTTCTTGTAGGAATGCAAAAGCTTCCTCAGGAAGAACTCTTATCTGCATTAAGTCTCATAAAACAGGACAAAGAGATTGACAACCAAACAGCCCTTCGTATAAAGAAGAAATTGGCAGAGGAATTCCGGGAACAATTGACATATGGAATTCCTACCAATGAAGATGAAGCCGGTCTCCGAAAGCTCGCAGCGCAAATTAAGGCTAAAAAAGTCATTGTTAAGTTGTTCCTCAGACATGCATTACACGCAAAACTTTATCTTCTGTTTCGGCCTGATCCCATTAACCCGACTATAGGCTATCTCGGGAGCAGCAATCTAACTCTTGCCGGACTTTCCTATCAGGGCGAACTCAATATTGACGTTCTTGATCATGACGCCTGCAATAAGCTCGCAAAATGGTTTGAGGAACGGTGGAATGATAATTGGTGCATTGATATTTCAGAGGAATTAGTAAAAATTATTAAGGAGAGTTGGGCACGCGAAGATCTAATTCCGCCTTACTATATCTATATTAAAATGGCTTATCATCTTGCTCAGGAGGCTCGTGCTGGTCTTTCAGAATTCAAAATTCCAAATGATTTTGGTAAGAAACTATTTGAGTTTCAGACAGCAGCAGTGAAAATTGCCGCGCATCATCTCAATAAACGAGGTGGGGTTTTGTTCGGTGATGTTGTAGGACTTGGGAAGACCCTTATGGCAAGTGCACTATCTCGCATTTTTGAAGACGATTACGGACTTGAAACACTGATAATCTGCCCAAAAAATCTTGTTAAGATGTGGGAAGACTATGTTTATAAATATCGTATGCGTGCAAAAGTATTGTCTATTACTCGTGTTATAAACGATCTCCCGGATTTACGTCGCTATCGGTTGATTGTCATAGATGAAAGCCATAATCTTCGTAACCGTGAAGGTAAACGTTATCGTGCCATACTTGAATATATTCAAGAAAATGAAAGTAAATGCATTCTGCTCTCAGCAACTCCATATAATAAGAACTACCGTGACCTTTCAAGCCAGCTTCGCCTTTTTGTACAAGATGATAGGGACTTAGGTATTAGGCCTGAGAGACTGGTGAGAGAATTAGGAGAGACTGAATTTATTAGAAGATATCAAAGTCCTGTTCGCTCTCTCTTAGCATTTGAGAAAAGTGAATATCCTGATGACTGGCGTGAACTCATGCGTCTTTATATGGTAAGGCGGACACGAAGTTTTATACAAGATAATTATGCAGACACAGACCCTGAAAATGGCCGTAAATTCCTGATCTTTGAAGATGGGACACGCTCTTATTTCCCTGCTCGTAAACCTAAAACAGTGAAGTTCAAAATCAATGAAAGAGATCCAAATGATCAGTATGCTCGCCTTTATTCTCCAGATGTTGTAGATATTGTGAATAGTCTTAATTTGCCTCGATATGGTTTAGGGAATTATATAATTACGAAACCTCATGAACCACCAACTCCAAATGAAGCCAGAATTCTTCAAGATCTTTCACGTGCAGGGAAACGCCTTATGGGATTTTGTCGGACGAATCTCTTCAAGCGCCTTGAAAGCTGTGGAGATGCATTTGTACAATCCGTTGAGCGGCATATACTGCGGAATTGTATATATCTCTATGCAATTGAAAATGAAAAACCAATTCCCATTGGGACGCAAGATCCAGAAATGTTAGATTCTCGGATTTATGATGAAGACGCTGATGATATAAATGTTACTGGAGACATATTTGAAGACGAAGGGGAAACTTTAGAAATTCGATATGCAGCACCTCTTCGAACAGAGAATGAACTTAAAAAACGTGCCGCTGAAGCATATCAGATATATGAAACTCAATATAAGAAACGTTTCAGATGGCTAAGATCCTCTCTCTTTATGAAAGACTTAGCAAATGATCTACATAAAGATATTAAATTGTTACTGAAAATTCTCCATAAGTGTGGAGACTGGATTGCAGATAAAGATACCAAATTGGAAGCACTCTGCAATCTCATCACTAAAAGCCATCAAAATGAAAAGGTCATTGTCTTCAGTCAGTTTGCTGATACTGTTCGTTACCTTGAGGCCCAACTTAAAAATCGTGGAGTAACAAAGCTTGCCGGTGTAACAGGGGATTCTGATGATCCTACAGGACTTGCATGGCAATTTAGCCCAGAAAGTAATGAAAAAAGAGAACAAATTAAGCCTGAGGATGAGTTGCGGGTTCTTATTTCAACAGATGTTCTCAGTGAGGGTCAGAACCTTCAGGACTGCTCAATAATTGTAAATTTTGATTTGCCATGGGCAATTATTAGATTAGTTCAACGTGCGGGGCGCGTAGATCGCATAGGACAAAAGGCAGAAAATATTATTTGTTACTCTTTTCTCCCTGCAGATGGTGTTGAACGAATAATCAGATTACGAGCACGTGTCCGCATAAGATTACAGGAAAATGCTGAGGTTATTGGAACAGATGAAGCCTTTTTTGAAGATGACCGCAATGATCAGACAGTAATTGATCTTTATAATGAGAAAGCCGGTATTCTTGATGGTGATGTTGACGGAGAGGTTGACCTCGCATCATATGCATATCAGATATGGAAAAATGCCATAACTAAAAATCCCGAATTGCAGAAGATCATTCCTTCATTACAGCCCGTTGTTTTTTCTGCCAGGCAGCATCAACCTACAGAAAAAGAGCCAGAGGGGGTATTAGTTTATCTACGAACCGCTGAAGGAAATGATGCCTTAGCATGGATTGATAAAGATGGTGATAGTGTAACCGAATCCCAATTAACAATTTTAAAGGCCGCTGAATGTACACCGAACATGCTCCCTGTAAAGCGCGCTGAAAAGCATCACGAATTAGTACAAAAAGGGGTTGAATTGATTATAGAAGAAGAAAAATCTGTGGGCGGACAGTTAGGAAGACCATCGGGAGCACGATTCCGCACCTACGAAAGGCTTAAGAGGTATGCTGAAGAAATAAAAGGAACTATCTTTGAGTCTCAGGAACTCCTGAAAGCTATCGACGAAATTTATCGGTATCCTCTCCGTCAGGCAGCGATTGATACACTCAACCGTCAACTGAGAAGCGGGATTTCTGATGAAACCCTTGCACAGATGGTTATCGCTTTACGTGAGGAAGGAAGGCTCTGTATTATCCATGAGGAAGAGCAGATACAGGAGCCGAGGATTATCTGTTCAATGGGGCTTGTAAAAGGATAGGCAATGGAAAAAACACAACGTAGAGATAAGGCATTGGTAGTTCTTAAAGCAAAAAAACCGGAAGTAACGGGACAGCTTTTAAGCGATATTCGCCTGATGATCGAACAATCCCGTCATCGCGTTTCTCAGGCGATCAATTCTGAGATGGTGCTCCTTTACTGGAATATCGGCAAAAGGATACGGGAGGATATACTTAAGAAAAACCGTGCTGCATACGGTGAGGAGATTGTGCAGACGCTTTCTGTACAATTATCTGCAGATTATGGAAAAGGTTTCACACCGCGCAACCTCTTTAATATGATACGTTTTGCAGAAGTATTTCCCGACAGGCAAATTGTGCACGCACTGAGTGCACAATTAAGCTGGACGCATTTAAGGGACATTATTTATCTTGAAGACCAGATTAAAAGAGACTTCTATGCCGAGATGTGCAGGATTGAACGATGGAGTACCCGTACCCTCAAGGAGAAGATAGACAGCATGCTTTACGAGCGCACAGCTATTTCCAAAAAACCGGAGAAGCTCATTAAACATGAACTTGCGGTGCTGCGGGAGGAAAACAGGCTGACCCCTGACCTTGTGTTCCGCGATCCGTACCTGCTCGATTTCCTCGGTCTGTCTGATGCATACAGCGAGCGAGACCTCGAATCCGCAATCCTCAGAGAACTTGAAAAGTTTCTTCTTGAAATTGGGACGGACTTTACCTTCGTTGCCCGGCAGAAAAGGATAACCATCGACAATGAAGATTACTATCTTGATTTGCTATTTTACCATCGGGGAATGCAACGTCTTGTCGCTATTGAATTAAAACTGGGGAAGTTCAAGGCTGCCGATAAAGGACAAATAGAGCTTTACCTTCGCTGGCTGGACAAATATGAAAAGCGCGCAGGAGAAGAAAGCCCTCTCGGCCTGATACTTTGCGCTGAAAAGACTGCTGAACATGTTGAGCTTTTACAGCTTGCAAAGAGCGGCATCCGTGTCGCAGAATATCTTACCGAACTCCCGCCCCGTGAATTGCTTGAGAAGAAACTGCATGAAGCAATCCGTATTGCACGTGAGCAGATAGCCGCACGGCAGATTGCCGGCAAGAATCCGGAAAGAAGCTGAAAGATGCCGATTGATATAACCCGCACCCGACAGTATTTAAAAGACTTTAACTTTAAGAATCTGTTCATTGAAGAATTAGGCTGGAATCACTGCAGCAACCAAATTGATGTAACTCTTGATGGTAATACGTTCAGTCTCTCTGCCGTTGCAGAAAAGCACGGCATGGTGGCATTTACCTGCAGCCCGTCAACTGGCGAACGTATTCCTGACTATTCCCTGAGAAGAAAGATCGAGAGGCAGGCTGCAAAATCGGTACATGAGCACATCATCATTTACACAGACATTGACAGGACAACCCAGATATGGCAGTGGGTAAAACGGGAGACAGGCAAGCCCACTGCATGCCGGGAACATGCGTACCACATCAATCAACCCGGGGATTCTCTGATTCAAAAGCTTCAGGCTATAGTCTTCAGACTTGAAGAGGAAGAGATTTTAACCATAATAGAAGTTGCCGGGCGCGCTAAAGCAGCGTTCGATGTGGAGCGCATAACAAAAAGATTCTATGACAGATTCAAGACAGAACATGACGCCTTCCTTAAATTTATAGATGGTATTCCTGATGATGAATTGCAAAGATGGTATGCATCAGTGATGCTCAACCGTCTGATGTTCATTTATTTTATCCAGAAAAAGAGCTTTCTTAACAACGATGATAATTATCTTATAAACAGGCTACACCAGAGCAAAGAGAAAGGCAAAGACCGCTTCTATAAAAAATTCCTCTGTCCTCTGTTCTTTGAAGGTTTTGCAAAGAAAGCGAACAGTCGATCCCCAGAGATTAACAAACTTCTTGGTGAAATCCCATACCTGAACGGCGGGTTGTTCCTTAAGCACCAGATTGAGGAGCTGCACGGTAAGCATATCGAGATCGCTGATAATGCATTTGAAAAGCTCTTTGATTTCTTCGATCAATACCAGTGGCATCTTGATGAAAGACCCCTTAGAAAAGACAATGAAATAAACCCTGATGTCCTTGGTTACATCTTCGAAAAATATATCAACCAGAAACAGATGGGCGCTTATTACACAAAAGAGGACATCACCGGATATATCAGCAAGAACACGGTTATCCCGTTTCTTTTTGATGCTGCAAAGGAGAAATGCAAGATAGCCTTTGAAGGTGAGCAGGTAGTCTGGCGGCTACTTCAGGCAGACTCCGACAAATATTTTTATCCAGCCGTGAAAAAGGGCATTGAGTTGCCTTTGCCCGACGAAATCGCCGCGGGCATAGCGGATGTTTCAAAACGTACAGAATGGAATAGACCTGCGCCTTCAGAATACGCCCTCCCGACTGAAATCTGGAGAGAAGTAGTTGCAAGGCGGCAGAGTTATGAAGATATCAAATCGAAAATGCTCAATGGAGAAGTCCAGTCAATCAATGATCTCATTACCTATAATCTTGATATCCGTCAATTTGCGCAGGATGTGATCTGGAATTCAGAAGGCCCTGAACTCCTCAGAGCATTTTACCACGCTATCGAGAATGTAACAGTGCTTGATCCGACCTGTGGTTCAGGGGCATTCCTTTTTGCTGCATTAAATATTCTTGAACCCCTGTATGAGGCATGTCTTGATAGGATGCAGGTCTTTCTTGAGGAACTTGAACGCTCGGATGAAAAGCATCGGGCTGACAAGTATGGTGATTTCCGGAAGATCCTGAAAAGGGTATCTGAGCACCCGAATCTCAAGTATTTCATCTTTAAGTCAATAATCGTCAACAACCTCTATGGCGTTGACATCATGGAAGAGGCCATTGAAATTTGCAAGCTGCGCTTGTTCCTGAAACTCGTTGCACAGATAGATAACGTTGAGAATATTGAGCCCCTTCCTGATATTGATTTCAATATTCGATCTGGCAATACCCTTGTGGGTTTTGCGACCTATGACGAATTGAAGCAGGCACTGCAGAGCGATTTGGTCAGCTTGCAGTCATTACCGGCTATCGAAGAAAAGGCAGAGGATGTTGATCGCCTCTTCAAATTGTTCCAGAGGCAACAGACGGAGTTAGGCGGTGAAGTAACTCCTGAAGATAAGCAAGAACTGGGAACCCGCCTTAAATCCCTCGAAGGTAAGCTTAACCAATATCTTGCGAATGAATACGGCATCAATCCCAGCAAGAAAGCTGAATACAAGAAATGGCTTGAATCTCACAACCCATTCCACTGGTTTATTGAGTTTTACGGAATCCTAAAAAATGGTGGCTTCGATGTGATCATAGGAAATCCACCGTATGTGGAATATACGAAGGTAAAAGGTGAATATACAATAAAGGGGTATCGGTCGGAGAATTGTGGTAATTTATATGCGTATGTAGTCGAGCGAAACAGGATGCTTTTATCAAGCAAGGGTTATACAGGGATGATTGTCCCACACTCGGCTTTTTGCACCGATAGAATGGAGCCACTAATAAATCTTTTCGATAAGAATTCTTATTGGATATCAACATATTCAATTCGTCCTGCCAAACTGTTTGTGGGCGTTGATCAAAGGCTTGCAATCTATTTAACCGCCAAGTCCGTCATTCCTGCAAAAGCAGAAATCCAGAAAGAAAAAGACTGGATTCCGTATCAAGCACGGAATGACAGATATTGTACACGTTATCACAATTGGCCTGAAGAATTCAGACCATATCTTTTTAGCACTCTTTCATATGCTCCGATTAATTCTATAACATTCAAGAATTCAATTCCAAAAGTTAGTTCACTAAGAGAAGAACTGGTTTGGCAAAAGCTCAATAAACATAAGGCAATGAGCCATTATCTTTCGGGCTCATCAATTATCTATTTTCACAATGCCCCTCGTTATTGGATTCGAGCAATGGATTTTGCGCCATATTTCTGGAACGAAAGAGATGGTGAACAAGTTTCAGTACATGTAAAATCAATTTATTTATCAACAAAGTTTGATGCCTCTGCAGTTACAGCTGTACTCAATAGCTCACTTTTCTATTGGTGGTTTATCTTGCTTTCTAATTGTAGAGACTTGACATTACGTGAAATTGAGAATTTTCCTCTCGGCCTCGATGAAATGTCAAAATCAACTAAAGAAAAGCTGAGCAAGCTTTCTGATGCTTTAATGGACGAGTATAAGAAACATGCCTATAGGAAAGAGTGCAATTATAAAACAACTGGGAAAGTAGTCTACGACGAATTTTACCCAAAACATTCCAAGCCAATCATCGACGAAATCGACCAGGTGCTCGCAAAGCATTACGGTTTCACAAATGAGGAACTGGACTTCATCATCAACTACGACATTAAATACCGCATGGGGCGTGATAGTGGGGGGGAATAAGCTTGTCCTTTGAAATAAGATCCAGCTATGCAAATCTAAAGTTAAAATTATTGCAGTGGCGAATTGCATCCTTTGTAAGAATCGGTAAGATTTGGAGTCATATCAGTTATTACAGTCTTACCATTTTAGGCATACTTATGGCTTCTATACTTTATCTGCCATCTGCTCAACAGGCTATTACACAATTCAATAATGTTGACACGGTATTAATAACTATTGGCGGGATGCTTGGAACAATGATTGCTCTTGTCTTTACCCTCTCGATTATCCCAATACAACGAGCAGTCGAAACCTTCAGCCCCTCTGTTACATGGATGTATAGAAATGACCGTGTGACACAATTTATTTATCTTGTTTTGGCTCTATGTTGCTTACTCTCGTTTTTTTTGGCAATTGAAAACGTCATTCAAGTAAACAAAGCTTTGCTATTACCTGTTGGGATTGCCATCGTGGGAGCATCTTTCGATTTGCTCCGCTGGCATTATAGAAGAATGAGCCAAATGCTCGAT
>JAGUWT010000190.1 GCA_020062205.1 Thermodesulfovibrionales bacterium | reverse complement strand
GCTCTATTGCTCTCTCAGAAGCCGGTGATTGGGAAGGTACTGGAGAAGTAGGTACGGGAGGAGGAGAACTGCGTTTCATATCTTTCATAGCACGGTCTATCCATGATCCGGACCCTTGAGAACCTCCGAATGAAGAACCGCCCATCTCGAGTTTACTCAATAATCCCTTCGAGTCGTAATACATAAAGTAATTTTTCTCTCTGGTTAAAGAGATTAAACGAAGGATACCCCGTTCGATATGCATATCCTTAAAGTTTGTAGAGATCTTTTTGAAAAGAACATTCCCTGTAATTTCCACCTTAAAATTGACCTTTTCACCAATAGACTTCATGACACTACCGAACTCTACATCAAGGAGATCCACACTCAGTAAATTATCCTTAACTTCAATATTCATTTTTTGTTTGGGAGGTTCAACAGGTGGAGACGAGGGTACCTCAGTCTGGGCAAAGGCAAAAGACAACAGAGATAAGGTAAAAAATATACAAATGGCGAGATATTCTATTGTCTGCCTTCTGCTTACTGCATCCTGCATTCTCACTTTTCCTCTGCCTTCTCCTTCTTCTGAGCCTCTCTTTCTGATACGATCTTTTGTGATAAATGTCCAGGAACTTCCTCATAATTTGAGAATTCCATCGAATACAGACCTCTTCCTGAGGTAAGACTATGGAGCTGATTTGCGTAGATGAGCATCTCAGACATAGGCACTAAAGAAGTTATCTTCTGGTTTCCGCCTGCCTGTGGTTCAACGCCCTGTACCCTGCCCCTCTTTGAATTCAGGTCGCCTATGACAGAGCCAAGGGTATCATCAGGCGTTATCACCTCAACCTTCATGACTGGTTCAAGTAAAACAGGTTTAGCATCCAGCACAGCCTTTTTAAAGGCCATGGAACCTGCAATCTTAAATGCCATCTCCGAAGAATCAACAGAATGATATGATCCATCAAATAAAGTAACCTTGACGTCAACAAGTGGATACCCGGCAATGACACCTTCCCGCATGGTTTCCGCTACCCCTTTTTCAACTGCTGGACGATACTGTTGAGGAATCACGCCACCAGCAATCTTATCCAAAAATTCATATCCTCCACCCCTCGGGAGAGGCTCTATCTCGATAGAGCAGTCGCCATACTGTCCGCGGCCACCTGACTGCTTCTTGTATCTGCCCTGAGCTCTTGTTGAAACCTTAATAGTTTCTCTGTAAGGAACCTTTGGTGTTTTCATCACAACCTCGACTCCAAACTTCCTTTTCAGCTTTTCTATAGTTACTTCAAGGTGAACCTGTCCCATACCGGAAAGGAGCATCTCCTTTGTCTCTTCATCCCTTTGAAATTTTAATGTGGTATCTTCTTCAAGGACTCTGTGAATACTTGTGCCGACCTTCTCTTCATCTCCTTTACTCTTCGGTGCTATTGCGTATGAGATTATTGGGTCAGCAAATTTCACTTTTTCAAAGATTATTGGATGTGCTTCATCGGAGAGTGTATCTCCAGTACATGTCTCCTTCAGTTTTGCAACAACGCCTATTTCACCAGGTCCAATTGATTGTGCCGGGATTTGCTTCTTCCCCATAAGATAAAAGACCTGACCAATCCTCTCCTTTGCGCCTCTTGTTGTATTCAGGATATTCGAGTCAGCCTTGAGCGTACCTGAATAGACCCTGAAGACAGACAGTTTCCCGGCATACGGATCTGCTATGGTTTTAAATACATATGCTGAAAGGGGATCTGTCTTTGACGGCATTCTCGTACTCTCCTTACCATCTTTTGGATTTTTCCCTTTGATAGGTGATATACGTGCCATTTCTGCTGGTGAAGGAAGGCAGAGGAGCATGGCATCGAGAAGCTGTGTTATCGCTATATCCCTTGTTGCTGAACCACACATGACAGGTATGAATTTTTTTGTTAGAGAGCCTTCCCGAATCCCTTTGATCATTTCATCTTCTGTAAGATCTCCTCCATCGAGGTATTTCTCAAGTAAGGCATCGTCAGACTCTGCAATCTTTTCTACCAGTTTCTTCCTGTACTCCTCCACCTCAGGAAGGAGATCAGAAGGTATATCATACTCTTCTGCCTTTCCATAAGAAAATTTATATGCCTTCATTTTTAACAGGTCAACAATCCCTGTAAAACTGTCTCCTGAGCCGATAGGGATCTGAAGCGGGATAGCATCTTTCTCAAAGGATTTTTCAAGCTCTCCTATCGCCCTTGAAAAGTTCGCATTTTCCTTGTCCATTTTATTGATAAAGACAAGCCTTGGTATCTCGAATTCGTCTGCATATTTCCATATCTTTATTGTCTCAGCTTTAACACCTGAGATTGCACTCACGATAACGACGGCTCCATCAACAGCCCTGAGACATCCCCTCGTGTCTTCAATGAAATTGATAAATCCCGGCGTGTCTATCAGATTAATCCGCTGCCCATCCCAGTTGCAAAATGCAAGCGATGATGTGATCGTTATCTTTCGAGCAATCTCCTCTGGTTCATAATCAGTTGTTGTAGTCCCATCCTCAACATTACCAAGTCTGTCTATGGACCCGGAATTAAAAAGCATTGATTCGATAAGCGCTGTCTTGCCAGCACCTCCATGTGCAATTACCGCTACATTCCGTATTTTTTCAACCTCAAGATTTGCCATATGTCCCCCTAATGTAAAATTATGAAGTATAATTTAATCTTTCAGTATTTCTTTAATAACCGGTTTTAATTCCAACTTTTTTTCAATCTTTCTGCTCCAGAGCTTTATCGCTATAAAAGAAATGGCGAATGCACCAAAACCAAAGAGAGCAGAGACGATATCCTGATCAATATTTTGAATATAATCGCTCACTATATCTTTTCCGAGAACTGCACCTGCTATCAGGGCAATCGCAGGGAGTCCATAGACAATGAGAGACCCTTTGAGATACGTGTATGGCCTCATTACGATCCTTACCTTCTGTCCAACTATTGCCCTGACCGGGTTGAGTGCCTCTATCTCCATGGACTGATCAGCAGGTTTGCATGTCCCTGTAGTACAACCCTCGCAGGCACTTTTTTTAGGCACTCTGACCTTCGCAATCATACCCTCAATACTACTGATAACACCAATCTCTTCCATAGTTACATGAATTTTAACATATAGAGTTTTAAAAAGTCCTCATAACACATCGCACAGAGGGCTGTCTGAAACACTTCTTTACACTTTTTCCTTCCGTCATTAGTAAGGACACATACAAAATCTTTGGATGTCATGCCCGCAGGTCTTAAGCGGGCATCCAGTGTCTTTCTGGATTCCCCGGTCAAGCCGGGGAATGACAATTTTTATAAGCAGTTCTGTCATTCCCGCTTGTCGGGAATCCTTCTTTAAAAGAAAGATTGCGGACAAGCCGCAATGACAGAATTCAATAGGAGGATGTGTTTTACTTATGGTCTTGTTAGTAAGTCCTACAGATTCTCTTTGAGCAGTTTATATTCTATACTGTCAACAAGAGCCTGATAGGATGCCTCTATGATATTCTCTGAAACCCCAACCGTACCCCACCTTCGTTCTTCATCACCTGACTCAATTTGAACCCGCACTCTCGCAGAAGTTCCTTTGCCTGCTGTAAGAACACGTACCTTATAATCGTGGAGCTTTACATCCTTTAGTTCGGGATAGAATTTATCGAGTGCCTTCCGGAGGGCATTGTCAATTGCATTCACAGGGCCATTTCCTGTTGCTGCGGTGTGTTCAATCCGACCACCCACTTTCACCATGATGGTTGCTTCACTCATCGGGTCTTCTCCTTCACTCCTCTTTTCTACAATAATTCTAAACCCTATTAAGTCAAAGAATCTCTTATGGAGACCGAGGGCCTTTTTCATCAGGAGCTCGAATGACGCCTCGGCTGCTTCAAACTGGTAACCTTCGTTTTCGAGATCCTTCAGGGTAGTAACAATATCCTGTATCGAGGGGGAATCAGGGTCAAGTTGTATCCCAAATTCCTCTGCCTTTCGTAATATGTTACTCTTGCCTGCCATGTCAGATATTAAAATCCTGTGGGAATTACCAACAAGTTCTGGTTTTATATGTTCATATGTCTCAGGTCTTTTCCTTACCGCGCTCACATGAATACCAGCCTTATGGGCAAAAGCACTATCTCCAACAAAGGGCTGTCTCTTAAAATGGCGTATATTTGCTATCTCGTTCACAAACCTTGACACATCCCTGAGCCTGATTAGCTGTTCATCACGAATGCAACTCATTCCGAGTTTCAACTGTATATTGGGAATCACTGAACACAGATTTGCATTACCACACCTTTCACCAAATCCATTGACCGTTCCCTGCACATGTGAAACCCCTCTTTGAACAGCCACGATCGAATTTGCAACAGCACAGTCTGAATCATTATGTGCATGGATCCCAACAGGTATATGAACACTCTTCATGACAACATCAACAATATCACCCACTTCTGCAGAGATCCTGCCACCATTGGTATCGCACAAAACAAGGCAGTCCGCACCTGCAGACTCAGCTGCGGAAAGACATTGCAGGGCAAAATGAGGATTATCCTTATAACCGTCGAAGAAATGCTCTGCGTCAAAAAATACCTTCTCAACATGCTTTTTCAAATGGGCAACTGAATTATGGATAATATCAAGATTCTCCTCGAGGGATATCTTCAATGCTTCTTTCACGTGAAAATCCCAGGTCTTTCCAAATATCGTTACGATTGTTGCCTTCGAATCAAGGAGTGCCCTGATCGTTGTATCTTCTTCAACCTTATGTCGAGGTCTGTGAGTGCTCCCAAATGCAACAACCCTTGCGTTTTCGAGACCGGATTTCCTTACTTTTTTGAAATATTCAACATCCTTTGGATTGGCACCAGGCCAGCCACCTTCAATATAATGAACACCCAATTCATCAAGTTTCTCTGTAATTCGAAGCTTGTCCTCGACAGAGAAAGAGATATCTTCTGATTGTGCACCATCCCTTAATGTCGTATCGTATATTTCTATCTGTTTCATATTTTGGACACTACCGTGCCTGAGACAATCTAAATGTATCGTGCAATACCCTGACCGCAAGTTCTGTATATTTTGCATCAATAATACAGGAGACCTTTATCTCTGATGTACTTATCATAATGATGTTTATTCCATGATTTGCAAGGGTTTCAAACATCTTTGCAGCAACACCAGAATGCGTTCTCATGCCAACACCGACAATTGAGACCTTTGCTATGTCTTCTCTCAAGTAAACCCCTTTTGAACCGAGTTTTGCAGCAATCCCTTTCGTTATTTTCAATGCCTTCTTACCATCTGTTTTCGGAATGGTATATGATATATCCGTTGTCTTACCGTCACTACTAATGTTCTGGACAATCATATCAACAACAATATTTGCATCTGCAATCGCGTTGAAAAGTCTTGCTGCGACACCAGGCTTATCATGAACTGATATGACCGTGATTTTTGCCTGATTTTTGTCATAGGCTATGCCTGATACAACAACCTTTTCCATTTCCTCATCCTCCTTGATAACAAGTGTACCCGGATTATCATTGAAGCTTGATCTTACTACAAGCGGAACATCATATTTCTTTGCAAATTCAACAGACCTCGTCTGCAAAACCTTTACTCCAAGGCTTGCGAGTTCGAGCATTTCATCATAAGAGATTTTATCAAGTTTTCTTGCATCAGGCACGATTCCGGGGTCTGTTGTATATACACCATCAACATCAGTATAAATTTCACAGAGATCTGCCTTTAGTGCTGCTGCAACCGCAACTGCTGTAAGGTCTGAACCACCCCTTCCCAGTGTTGTAACATCAGAAGATTCCGTTACGCCCTGAAAGCCTGCGATAATTGGTATTATTTTCTTTGCTACGGCTTGTTTTACCCGTTCTCCGGTTATCCGTTCTATCTTGGCCTTTGTGTGTGCCTTATCTGTTATGATACCGACCTGCCGTCCTGTAAATGATATGGACTTGTACCCTAATTCATTTATTGCAATGGCTGTAAGTGCAGCGCTGATTCGTTCTCCTGATGAAAGCAGCAGATCCATTTCACGATCGTCAGGATTCTGAGATATTTGATTCGCAAGCCCTATGAGCTTATCTGTTTCACCTGACATTGCAGATACCACAGCAACAACCTTATGCCCTTGCTTCTGTGCTCTCACAATGCGTTCTGCAACAGCCTGAATCCGCTCTATGCTTCCAACAGATGTACCTCCATATTTCTGCACGATGAGCATTCTCTCACCCCCTGAAGGCTGTTTTTATGCCTCTCACGAGATTATCCACATCACTATTACGAACTGTTTTTGCATCAATGAACAAAGCGTCTTCCTTTATCCGTGCGATAATGGGTGGATTCCCTTTTCTTAATCGTTCCTCAAGTTCATCAACACTTATGTCATTGGGTTTTATTGAGACCACATATGTTGGAAGACTTACTTCTGGCAGTGCACCTCCACCAGCTCGTGTTGAGTCAGGCTGGACATGTAACAGAACATCTTTGATGTGTCTGCTTAATTTTGAAGCTATCTTTTTTGCGCGGGCTTTTATATCTTCAGGTTTCTGTAAAAGCATTCTCAATGTAGGGATGTTCTCAATCACCTTTTCTTCGTAGATATATTCCATTAATGTTGCCTCAAAACCTGCAAGGGTAAGCTTGTCTATCCTCATCGCCCTTGTCATAGGATTCTTTTGGATTTTCTCAATATATTCTTTGTTACCCACAATAACCCCTCCCTGGGGACCACCGAGAAGTTTGTCCCCACTAAAGGTGGTTATCTCAACACCTGATTTCACAACATCCTGAACACTCGGTTCAATGTGGATACCAAATGGCTTTAAATCTATCAGGCATCCGCTTCCGAGGTCGAACATGACAGGGACTTTATACTTCCTGCCCAGACCTACAAGGTCTTCTATTGAGACTTCATCTGTAAATCCGATAACCCTGTAATTCGATTTATGAACCTTTAAGATAAGGGCGGTATCATCATTTATTGCTCCTTCATAATCATAGAGATGGGTCTTATTCGTTGTTCCGACCTCGCGGAGTATCGCACCGCTTGCTGCCATAACATCAGGCATCCTGAAGGAACCTCCGATCTCGACGAGCTCACCTCTCGAGACAATTACCTCTTTACCTTTTGCTATGGTATTCAGACAGAGCAACACCGCTGCTGCGTTGTTGTTGACAACAAGTGCATCCTCAGTACCTACGACCTCCCTGAGAATCCTTTTAATGTGTGAGTATCTTTTCCCCCTCTCTCCTTTTTCGATATCGTATTCGAGATTCGAATAACTCCCGGAGACCTTTTTGATATTTTCTAGTGCTCGTTCCGAAAGGAGAGAACGGCCAAGATTTGTATGGATGACGATCCCTGTTGCATTGATGAGTGGTTTTAGACTATAAGAAGAGAGTTCTTCGATCTTCTTCTCGATATCAGCTATCATACTTTCTTCTGCGATATCTGCATCATGCCCTTCTCTGATCTGCTTTCTCCTTAAATCAATCGCCTCCCTGATAGCCTGAAGCACATACCTTCTCGGATAGGTCTTCAGCCACTCCATCCCCTGATTACTTTTCAAGATTCCATCCACAGAAGGGAGATTCGAGAGTAATTTCTGTTTTTCGTTCATGTCATTTTCTACCATATAATGAAAATAAGGTCAATGGATTTTTATTCATTGTGACCTTTTTACCGAGCGGGTCCATAGTTTTTTATGTG
>JAGUWT010000132.1 GCA_020062205.1 Thermodesulfovibrionales bacterium | reverse complement strand
GGAGAATTTGACTATACGAAAGCGCAGTGGTGAAAATATAGGGCCAATCAAGATAGATGATTTTATAGGAATCATCAGAGACAAAATAAGAAATAAGAGTCATGAGCTTTAATTGTTATTGATATGGTAAAATCCTAAAGCCTCGATACGAAATTCTAAACAAATAAATTCATTTAGGTTTAGATACGAGAGGATGTAATTTAAAATTCAGGAGGTGAAAGCATAAGCAAAAATATAAGAATCAACGAACAGATAAGGGCGAAAGAAGTCAGGCTTATTGATGCTGATGGAAAGCAGCTTGGTATAATGCCAGTCAGCAATGCATTAAAGATTGCCGAGGAGAGAAGTTTGGATCTTATTGAAGTCGCTGCCAATGTTGTCCCTCCGGTCTGTAAAATACTCGATTTTGGGAAGTACAGATACCAATTAAGCAAGAGACAGACGCAGAGAAAAACAACAGGACTCAAAGAGGTGAAGATAAGGCCACAGATAACCGAACATGACCTTGGATTAAAGGTGAAAAGCATTCGACGGTTTCTCGATGAAGGGGATAAGGCAAAGGTTACGATGTCCTTTCGAGGCAGAGAGATCATCAGGAAAAACCTCGGCATGAAGATTTTCGAAAAGATACCTCAATTACTTGCGGGAAAGTTTAACATTGAACAGTCAGCAAGACTTGAGGGTAACAGCATAACAATGGTCATTGCACCAAAATAAATAATCGTTAGACGTAAAGGGTAAGGCGTAAGGGGATTAGAAAATCTTCTTACACCTTACGCCTAACGCCTTACGCTTAAAATGGTTGGAGGATAAGATGCCTAAGCTGAAAACACATAGAGGGGCAGCAAAAAGATTTAAGATTACTGGTACAGGGAAAATAAAGAGGCACAGTGGTTATAAAAGTCATCTTCTTACAGGGAAACCTGCAAAGAGGACGAGGAAACTGAGGACAGCAACCTTGGTTTCAGAGAGCGAAACTGTTAATATAAAAAGACTTTTACCATATATGTAACGAATATGTAACGACAGTGAAAAGTGATGAGTGACGAGTAACAAGTTAAAGACAGAGAAATTGATAGTAAAACTCGTTACTCTTCACTCGTAACTCATTACTGATTATTGAGGAGGATTCAATGCCAAGGGCGAAGGGTGGATTTAAGACAAGGAGAAGAAGGAAAAAGATATTAGAACAAGCAAAGGGCTACTATGGCTCGAAGAGCCGTCTTTATAGAGTTGCAACAGAAGCTGTTGATAAGTCACTGCTGTATGCATACCGTGACCGAAAGGCGAAAAAGCGTGATTTCAGGTCGCTCTGGATAATAAGGATAAATGCTGCTGTTCGTGCACTCGGGCTTTCGTACAGTCAGTTTATAGCAGGACTGAAAAAGGCCAACATCCAATTAGACAGGAAAGTACTTGCTGATATGGCATATCATGATCCACAGGGATTCCATCAGCTCGTAGAGACTGTAAAGGTTCAGCCTGCCTCTTAAACCAATAATACAATTAACCACAGAGAACACGGAGGAAAAGATAATGAGTGCACAGAGTAATTTATTAATTTTAAATATTTCTAATGTTTTCTGTGTTCTCAATAATATCTCTGTGACCTCTGTGGTGAGACTTCTGCAAGAGCCTATTGATGCTTGATATCACTTCTCTCAAAAAGTCATTCCTAAATGATTTACAAGCTATAACCAATCTGTCCCAACTCCAACAGCTCAGGGTAAAATATTTAGGGAAAAAGGGGCGTGTTACTTCTGAACTGAAGGATCTCTCCGCAGTTTCGCCTGAGTTAAGACCAACGTACGGCAAAACAATCAATGAGATTAAAAATTTTATCATTGATGAGATAACTAAGAAAGAAAATGTTCTGAAAAAAGAAGAATATGGAAAACGGACCCTTTCAGAGGCAATAGATATAACCCTTCCTGGTAAATTTACCCCGTTCGGGAGGGAGCATCCTGTTCATGCAATCCTTTCTGAAATAACAAGTATATTTACTTCAATGGGTTTTGAAGTTGCAGAGGGGCCTGAGGTAGAACTTGACTATTATAATTTTGAAGCCTTAAACATGCCCAGAGATCATCCCGCGAGAGACATGCAGGATACATTTTATATCTCTGACGAGGTTATCCTGAGAACACATACTTCACCTGTCCAGATAAGGGTTATGGAGAAGATGAAACCACCCTTGAAGATTATTGCTCCAGGCAAGGTGTATCGATGTGATGCAGACATTTCCCATACACCAATGTTCCATCAGGTAGAGGGATTTATGGTTGATACAGATATTGCCTTCAGCGACCTCAAGGGAGTACTGGAATCATTTATCCATAGCGTTTTCAGTGGAGATACCTCTGTACGATTCAGGCCGAGTTTTTTTCCATTTACAGAACCAAGTGCTGAAGTTGATATAGGTTGTTTTTCGTGTTCTGGAAAAGGATGCAGGATATGCAAGAATACAGGGTGGATAGAGATTTTGGGTGCTGGTATGATTAATCCAGGGGTATTCGAAATGGTTGGATATGACCCTGAAATGTATTCGGGGTTTGCCTTTGGTATGGGTGTTGAAAGGATAGCGATGCTGAAATATTCGATAGATGATATCAGGCTGTTCTTCGAGAATGATTTACGGTTTCTGAGGCAGTTTTAACCAGAATTATAGAAATATAAGTTTAGGATTTAACTACTATGCGAGTCCCATACGAATGGTTGAGAGAATTTGTTGCTGTTGAGGCTTCTCCGGAAGAGGTAGCTGAAAGGCTCACCATGACCGGTCTTGAGGTTGAGGCAGTGGAGTCTGTGAATGGTGATACTGTTTTTGAGGTTAATGTTACACCGAACAGGCCTGATTGTCTCAGTATCATAGGCATTGCCAGAGAGGTGGCTGCAGCTTTTAAGAACCTGTTGAAAATACCTCCCCATGACATAAAAGAGAAGATTCCCCTCTCTGATTTTTCTATTGAGGTTTTCAACCCCGAACTTTGTAACAGATATGCAGGAAGATTAATAACGTCTGTGAGGATTTCTGATTCTCCTGAATGGATGAAATCAAGGCTTGAAAAATGTGGTGTCAGGACTATTAATAATGTTGTTGATATCACAAACTATGTGCTTTTAGAGTTTGGACACCCTCTCCATGCATTCGATGCTGATACACTCAAAGGTAAAAAGGTAAGGGTTGGTACGCCAAATACTCTCGCTTCAGTCCTCAGTCCTCAGTCCTCAGTC
>JAGUWT010000170.1 GCA_020062205.1 Thermodesulfovibrionales bacterium | reverse complement strand
AGGACTTGAGGAAGTTAAAGTTCCAAAAGACGAATCTTATATCATGAAAATTCTTCCTGAACTTAAGGAGCTTAAGGAGAGAATAGACCGGATAATCTCCGACCACATCTCCTCCATCACAAGCCAGAAACTCCAGAATAAGATTTTACAGAAGTTGCAGGGAGAGTTGTTTAGAAGAGATTAGTAAAATCCGTCCAGCCTAATATGTAAAATAATTTACTATTTCCCTCTTGACAAATGTAAAATATTTTACATATACTTTTATATGCGTTCATATTTACGACAAAATTTTCTTCGTATTCTTGAATTTTCAAAATGCAGATACGGATATGGAATAGTAGATGACCTTAGAAGAAATACAACTATTGATTTTAAAAGGTAGATACAACTATTCGGATAAGGTCAGAACTTTCATTGAAGAAGGCTGGTATTCTGAAGAAGATTTAGAGCATTGCATTAGCGCAGCAACAAAAATATACAAAGTGGAGCGAGATGAATTAAAAACAGCTGTTGACGGGAAGAAATATGTGATTCTCGGAAACGATACTTATGGATGTCTATTTTATACATGCGGGAAGATCTTAAAGGACGAGGAAGGCAAACTTTATTTCTTTATCACAGCACATAAAGCAGATTAAGGGTGAGAGTAATGTTTAATTATATTTGTGAAGAGTGCGGTAAAGGTATTGTCAAAGAAAAAGTATTCGACAATTATCGAACGAAAATTAAAGGGTATCCCTTTGTTGTTCCTGAAGCTAAAATCGGAATTTGCGATAAGTGTGGGGCTAAGCATTTTGATCCAAGTGAAACAAAACATTGGGAAGAACTTTATAACAAGGACTTAGAATTAAAACATATCTCTCTTTCATCTGATGAAATTGAAGCAGTGAGAAAATCTTTGGGTCTTTCAATGGAGGATTTTGCCTATCTAATAGGGTGCACTCGTCAATCTATTTACAATTGGGAGAAAAAAGACAGAGAGAAACCACAATCTAGGATGGCTGATTTACTTATAAAACTTGTTCGCCTTTCCTTCAAGGGTGAAAAAGTAGATGTTATAAGTTTTCTTGTCGATGAAGCTAAAAAATTAGGAATTATAATACAAACAGGTAAGGCATCTGCTCTTGCAAATAATATAATCCCTCTTAATGTTAAAAGGGTTCCTCAGAACTATTTTCAAGAATCACAAAGAAATCTCCAGTTAGCTGCAAAAGTACTTGAGGAAAAAGAACTAACAATAGCTGAATCATCAAGCCAAGAGTTGATTGGCATTTTACATTATGATTATGAGACAGCTGCTTTATCTTTAGAGATAAGAAAAGATAAATTTGGATTAAGAACAGTAGATGTTGAACTTATAACGGCTGACGATAAACACTTTATAATGCAAAACGTGAAATTTAAAGATAATTGCATATTATTGCTCTCTGATACAGAGTATACGGAAAATAAGGTTAGGGAAATCATTTTAAAGCCAAAATCTTGAGAGAAAGATCAAAAATGGGGATGGAGGAGCATTTAGAAAGGTTAAAGCGACTGAAAGGACTTCTACGTGAAGCCTTTATTCTGCTTCCCGCATTTGAGAGGGGTGAATCAACTCAGCAAGTAGATGAACTTTTTCAAGATATTTGCAAACTGGTCGTCACTGATGATTTTTATCTTCATCTATGGGACGAAGGTGCCCTTAATCAATTAATAGAATTTTTCAGGGTGAAATCACCTAAACCAACAGTATACGGAGAGCGACTCACCAAACTTTCGGAGCGTAAGAATTTTGTCCAACACACAAATGAACTTTTCTTCTCTCTGCTTGGCAGTGAATTTCCAATAAAGGAAGTTTGCAAAAGATTATCTCCATTCATCAAAATCGATGAATCGACTATTTTGAAACTTGAATCTTCAGGCCATTTACAGGTTATTAGGACGACGAAGTCTCCTGCTTCAGAAAAGATCGAGGCTTTTGTTGAACATCTTATATGTGATTTAGGCGTCAATTTCAGAGAAGCAGAGAACGATCTGAGGCAGGTTATTGCCTCTATAAAAGCACAAGAAACTTCGGGAAGGGTAAATACTCTTCTGGTTAATATCTCAAGCAATGTAGGCATTTTTATTCCGTTATCAATTCGCCTTCAGCCCGGAAAAGGTGAAATACATTGCCTTGTATACGGGGGTGGCGATTTTAAAACAGCAATAGATAGGGCCAGGCACTTATTACTCAGTAATGGTTTTCTCAGTAGCACAGATGATGTGCTATATTCTTTAGATATTACAGAGGCAAACTACAGCGGAGATTCTATAGGGTTGACAGCTGCTATTGCAATGTATACTGCTACCACAAATCAGCCAATTGACCCTTATACAGCTTTTACAGGTAATATAAACCTCGATGGCAATCAGTATAAGATTGCACCTGTTAGGGGGATTCGGCCTAAACTTGATGCCGCTTTACTGAATGGATGTCGGCGTGTTTTTGTCCCCAAACAGAATCAGACAGAAGTTAACGCTGATTATGCTAAGAAATTGCAGATCGTCTATGTTAGTGATATTACAGATGTATTACTGAAATTACAGACTACTCTTGAACCTATCCCCGGCGACACACTACAAATAAGAAAAATAAATCTTTTACAAGCGCATTGTCAGGATAAAAGCTGGGAATTATCACAGCCCGAAATCATTCAAGATGGGTTGCAATTTACTGTATCTCCCCTTCATCCACCGGAGCTTAAGATTAATATCTATAATACTGGAGCCCAGTCCCCCAAAAATCATGAAAAATCTGATTTCCAAGAATTATTAGATAAATTGGCAGTGTTTGATCAATCGAAAATTCCTATCCAGAAAATTAATGTAACTTTTTTAATTAAAGACGCTGAACTTAAAACACAGATAAGAGAACGATTAAATAGCTTAAGACCAGAAAGCAGAGAAGAGCAGCACTGTGAATATTCTTATCGTTTTGAAGACAATAAAGAAAATCTTATCATAAAGCAATATACAAGTGGGAAGCTGCTGCTTCAAGGTAGCGCAGGAGATTTATATAAAACAATTCTCGATATTATTATCCCTTTATATAATTTAAAAAATCCAAAAGCCCAGATATCTACTGGAGATTACTTGAAATATGAAACTAAGGAAGACACGTCTGTAAAAAAAGGGCTTTTGAAAACACCCGAAGCTAATATCCCGTTCCCTCATATCGGCACAGATGAGTCAGGAAAAGGAGATTATTTTGGTCCTATGGTTATTGCCGGCATTTGGTTAGATGAATCCACTAAAGCAAAGCTTGAAGTCATAGGGATAAAAGATTCTAAACTCCTTTCTGATAAACGTTGCCGGGAGTTGGCAACAAAAATACGAGAGATATGTAATGGGAAATTTGAAGAAATCGAAATACCACCTGAACGGTACAATGAATTATATGACCAGTTTAAAAAAGAGGGTAAAAATCTTAATCATCTTCTTGCTTGGGGTCATGCTCGGGCTATTGAAAGCCTTCTCGGAAGACAGACATGTTCTCATGCTGTTGCTGATCAGTTTGGTGATGAAAAGTTTATACTTTCCAAGCTTATGGAAAAAGGTAAAGGATTAGAACTCGTCCAAATCCCAAAAGGTGAACGTTACATTGCAGTAGCAGCAGCTTCTATCTTAGCTCGTGATCGGTTTTTGTCTCGTATGGAAATGTTGAGTCAAGAATATGGCATCGTTTTACCAAAAGGAGCATCTGATATGGTTGTTCAACCTGCCCGGTTATTTGTTGAGAGAAAAGGTATTGGTGAACTTAAAAAAGTCGCCAAGCTTCATCATAAAACAACACAAAAAGTTTTAGAAAAAGCTTAAATATGGAACAAGACGTTACTATTAACCAGATAGACGAAAAAGAATTACTCGAAAAAGCAGAAGATTTGAAGGACAGTGAAAGGTGGCGAGAAATAATTTCCCTCTTGAGTCCATACCATCAAGCAGGTAAGCTTTCCATCGAGGGATTAAAGATAATTGGCCATAGTTACTCACAGAATAAAGATTACGATAAAGCTATAAGGAGTTTGTAGTTTGGGTAGAGTAGAGAACTGGCGTAGTAGCTATGCCCTATCTCCAGTTCCCCCTCATCAAACCGTACGTTCAGTTTTCCCGAATACGGCTTTCCAGTCATCT
>JAGUWT010000268.1 GCA_020062205.1 Thermodesulfovibrionales bacterium | reverse complement strand
CTATCCATTTTGTATCTTATATACCATTCATTCATGAGCCATACTGAAATATCCCTGATACGGAGCCTATCTATAAGCGTTTCGTCCGTGACGGTTTTGACAGCTCCGTCTGAAGAGGCAATAAAGATATTTTGCTCTCCAGCGATAATCCTTACATGGGGAAAGACAGCCTTTAGAGAGGCATGAATCGTTCTGTTTAATTCTTTAAGCTCCTTAGATAGAAATGTCTCCGAGCCAGGGGTCTTCACGGATAACATCCCTTTTTCTTTAAGATGTCTCTTTGACAGTTCAAAAAACTCCACTGTATAGTACCGGTTGATCTGAAGGGTTGAGGGTATCGGAAGATTTATCAGAATCAGGTCATACATGGTGGATGTCTTTCTGAGAAAAAGCCTCCCTTCTGTTAGATGAATATTTACTTTTTCATGGTTAAGCTCATATTCGGTAAGAGGAGTAGGAAAACGCCTGAAGCCTTCTATAATGAGGGGATCCTGTTCAGTATAATCAATATCCTTAACAGGATGTTTCAATAACTCCCTCAAAAGCCCTCCTGCTCCGCCGCCAACCACAAGGACATGCTCAGGCCGTTCATGGAAAAGCATGGGGAAGTGGGCTGACTCCTCAATCTGCGCCTCTGGTACAGGAGTAGTGGCATAGGGCGCACCGTTTGCAAAAAATGTATACTGGTCTTCACTCTTTATTATTGCAATATTGGAATACACAGAGTTTCTCGTCTCCATTAAATGATGCTCATGCCAGAGCAGCCTTGAACTCGATTCATGAAGCCATTCCGGCACTGATGATGAAAATAATATGATTATTGAAGCAATAAGTCCGGCAGCAGCATTTCTTATAGTTTTTAATCTACCTGTGGATGTCAAATAAAAAATAACAGAACAGAGATTTAAGGATAAAATGATAAAAGCCAGCTCTACAGAGTTGAGATAGTAGATAAGGTAAAAAACAAAGACCAGGCCAGCCACAAATGAACCAATGGATTCATAAAGATAGACCCTCGCTGATACCCCTTTCTTTTCGGAGATGATCTGGAAGTTTCGGCATCCAAAAGGAAATAGCGCACCATCTGTCATCGAGACGGGGACGAGGGTTATGAGAGAGATGATTGCAACATAGTGAATACCGAGAACCTCACCTGTGGGAATATTAAAGAGATATTTGAATGAGCGGATAAAAAGAATGCTTAAAAGAGAAGAAACCCCTGTAGTTATTTGAAGTATTGCAAACCAGCCTATATGCCTTTTTGTATAGTCTGCTCTTTTTCGTACGGCAAAACTTCCGATTCCTTCAAGAATCAGCCAGTTGCCGAAGATAATGCCCATGAAGAGCTCGTTGCCATGAAATGTTACGAGAAGTTCCCTTATGATGAGTATCTGTGAAGCAGTGCCAGTAAAACCCATCACAAGGAGGGCAAATCTTAAAGCAGAGACATTGGAAAGAGTTATGAAACCCATAAGCCTGGGATGGGATAGCCACAGTATTTACACTTTCCGTCTTTTATATCCATGTTAATAACAGAAAAATGGGTCCTGTTTATAATCCTTTTATTACATTTCGGGCAGAAGGTGCTGTTATGTTTGTGTCCGGGAACATTTCCGACATATACAAATTTTATGCCCTCTTTTACAGCTATATCCCTTGCCTGCTCCAGCGTCTTTATTGGAGTCGGGGGTAGATGGGTCATCTTATAGGCAGGGAAGAATCTTATGAAATGAACAGGCACATTTGTGCCGAGGTTTTCCTTTATCCATACGCTCATCTCTCTTATGTTTTTTATATCATCATTTAATGTTGGGATGATGAGATTGACTATCTCGAGCCACTTTCCCTCTTGTTTTATAACCTTCAGTGTATTGAGAACAGGAGTCATCTCTGCAAAGCTCACATCTCTATAATGATCCGCTGTAAATCCCTTTAAATCCACTGTTACACCGCGCATATGTTTCAGTAGTGCCTTCAGGGGCTCTGCCTGCATCCCTCCATTGGTATGGAATATGGTGTTAAGCCCGTTTTCTCTTCCTTTTTTGGCAATATCATACATGAATTCATAAAACACTGTCGGTTCGTTGTATGTGAAGGATAATCCTGCTTTCCTTTTCTCTGCCAAACTCACCACATCCTCTGGTCTCATATCAAACGTCCTATCTTCGAGCTCTTCAGATGATCTCTGAGACAAGTGCCAGTTATGGCAGAATCTGCATCTGAAGTTACAACTCGCAGTACCTGTGCATAAGATATCTGTGCCTGTAAGATTATGGAACATGGGCTCTTTTTCGATAGGGTCGAGCTGAATGGCTGCTGGCCTTCCATAGACCATTGAATAAAGTCTGCCTTTTCTGTTTTCCCTGTTCCTGCAAAATCCCCGCTGTCCCTGCGGTATCACACATTGCCTGAAACATAAAAGGCAGTTGATATTTCCATCAGGGAGGCTTTTGTAAAAACGCGCCTCCTCAGGGCCTGCTCTTGTCTTGGCAATGGAGACGGCGTTCTCGCATCCCGCATAAAGAGTAGCTGTAGCATAAAGACAATACTTAAGAAATGTTCGCCTTGTTAGCATATAAACGACCCCAATTTTTAGAACATTTAACCTTGAAATCTATAATGTTCTGTCAGATAATTTGTTAAGAACGTTAGATAGCTCGTCCTTTTGATATGATTATAATCTTTATACACCATACAAATACCTATTGTCTACTTTCCCGGGCATTCTCCTTCTCATCTGTGGTACTCTTTGTGGTAGATGTGGGTATTTATTCTTACCTTTATGCTTCTAATGACAACGATATATGTGCCATTCTTAAATCCTATATTCAAGACAGAGTCCTTAACTTTAAGTGAATTGACAATTACGATAGCATTATCGTCTGTTGTATTTTTTGCAGTGGAGGTTGAGAAATTAATAAAGCGGCGGAAGGCTTATTAGAATGCTTGTTAAGGCTGTGCACATTATACTGTTTACAGTTGAAAGGGAGAGCATGAATATGGCATTGGACTATTTCAGGAGAGAATCATATAATCAAGATGTAATAAATTAAAGAGACACGGAGGATGCTATGACTAAAGGCAAGGCAAGTT
>JAGUWT010000256.1 GCA_020062205.1 Thermodesulfovibrionales bacterium | reverse complement strand
GGATCGAGAATAATTACTATTGTAGAGGCATTTGATGTCATGGTTAGCAGGGAGTCATATAAATGTACGGGTAAGATGATTAGCAAAGAAGTAATCCCTTCCATAGTTGGAATAGAGAACGCAATCGAGGAGCTTAAAAGAAATGCTAACACGCAGTTTGACCCTAAATTGGTTGAGGTATTTCTGAAGAATATCAGCGAAGATTATATTGAATAAGCAAATACTTTTCCATACGTCTTCTACAACCTATTCAGGCATTTCGAAGCCCAAAGACAGGATTTCCTTGATTGTGAAGATCTTCAAAATTCTATAAATTAAATTTATGGATATAATAATTATTTTAGCAATTTCTGTTTTATTTCAGTTTACAGCGGCAATTCTTGCTCTAAGGTTAATAAGGGTTACAGGAAGCCGCATAGCATGGATATTGATTGCAACGGCTGTTGCCCTCATGGCACTTCGGCGTGTCGGTCCATTATTCCAATTGTTATCAGGAGACTTTTCTCATCCTCCCGACCTCGCACACGAACTGGTTGGGCTTGCCATATCGCTACTTATGTTAATTGGAATAGCGTTAATTGCTCCTCTTTTTCTCTTTATCAAACGCTCTGAGGAGGCGGTGCGCAAAACCAACCGTGCCCTCAAGGTGCTCATCATGTCAAACCGGGCAGTAATCCGCTCTACAGAGGAATTAACTTTAATAAAAGATGTATGCCGGAGTATTGTGGAGGTTGGTGGATATCGTATGGCTTGGGTTGGGTTTGCAGTACAGGACGAAGAGAAGACTGTGCGCCCAGTGGCACACGCAGGACATGATGACGGATATATCGAATCGGCAAATATCACATGGGCAAATACTGAACGAGGTCGCTATCCCACTGGCAAGGCTATCCGGACAGGAAGATCCTGCATAGCAAATAACATTCTTACTGATTCTGATTACGCTCCCTGGCGTGATGAAGCAACCAAGCGTGGCTACGCATCGTCGATTGCCCTTCCTTTGATTTCTAACAGTCAAACTATCGGAGCGTTAAACATCTATGCAGTGGAGCCAGATGCTTTTGACGCAGAGGAAGTGAATCTGCTGATGCAGCTGGCAGGCGACCTATCGTATGGTATTGCAGCGATTCGTACACGCGCTGAGCATAAGAGAGCAGAAGAAGCGATTAAGGAATCGGAACATAGATTCAAAGCTATTTTTGATAATGCTGCTGACGGAATTCTCGTAGCAGATAAGGAAAACAAAAAATTCTTTTCTGGTAACAGAATGATCTGCCAGATGCTTGGATATACTGAAGAAGAGATCAAGACACTGGGCGTAATGGACATTCATCCTGAGGAAGACCTCCCCTATGTTATAGATCAATTTGAGAGACAAGCAAAGGGAGAGTTTACCCTGGCAAGTAATATACCTGTTAAAAGAAAAGACGGAAGCATTTTTTATGCTGATGTTAATTCATTTTCTATAAAATTAGCTGGAAAGACCTATCTATTAGGTGATTTTAGGGACATTACCGAGCGCAAGAAGGCAGAGGAATTGCTACGCAAAAGTGAAGAAGAACTTAAAAAGAGAGTTAAGGAGCTTGAGGAATTTTATCAAATGGCAGTTGGCAGGGAGCTGAGAATGATAGAACTAAAAAACGGAATAGAGAGATTAGAGAACGAATTGAAAAGATATAAAAATTCGTGAAATCCAAACTTGCAATGGACAAAAGGGCACTCAGAGAGAGTAACACATTACACTGTAGAAATAGCAAAGGAGATGGGGGAAACGGGGAAGATATTGAAAGCCTGAGGATAGCAGCCCTTCTTCATGACATCGGTAAAATAGGGACGTATGAAGCAATTCTCGATAAACCAGGAAGCCTCACCGAAGAGGAATTTGAGCTCATAAAAATGCATCCTGTGAGGGGTGCAGAAATACTAAGACCATTGGAACAGTTAAAGGATATCTTACCAATAATCAGGCACCATCACGAGAGGATAGACGGGAAAGGCTATAACAAATCAGCTTCTTTAAATCCCTCGGTTTGAAAACTCCCTTTTCAGTAATTATTGCAGTGACATATTTATGAGGGGTTACGTCAAAGGCAATGTTCCTTACCTTTATACCATCTGGCGCAATCTGGCATTTGCCAAATATATGGGTAACCTCTTCAGGTCCTCTCTCTTCAATAGGAATGTCTTTGCCTGAGGGAATAGAAAAATCAATACTGCTTAAAGGTGCAGCAACATAGAAGGGGATTTTATGCTCTTTGCAAAGAACGGCTAATGGATATGTCCCTATCTTGTTTGCTACATCGCCATTCCGTGCTGTCCTGTCAGTCCCAACGATGACAAGGTCTATCTCTCCCATCTTCATGAGTGCACCTGCTGTGTTGTCAGTAATGAGGGTAACAGGTATCCCTTCCTGCATAAGCTCCCACGCTGTAAGCCTTGCACCCTGAAGCACAGGCCTTGTCTCATCAACGATAACCTCAAACCTTTTCCCCTGTTCTTTTGCTACTAACATTGGCGCAGTTGCTGTGCCATATCCGCCTGTTGCAAGTGCACCTGCATTGCAATGCGTAAGGATTGTGTCACCATCCTTAATGAACCCTGCGCCCCATCTGCCAATAGCCCTATTTACTTCAATATCCTCTTCAAGTATCCTCTTTGATTCATCTATAAGAATCTCTTTCAATCTGTCTATTGATTCACCCTTTTTACTCATTAATAAACTTCTTATCCTTTCCACAGCCCACTGTATATTTACTGCTGTAGGTCTTGTAGAAAGCATTTCATTCCATATGGGCTCAAGTCCTTTCATGAATCCATCAAAATCATGAGCGTTTATACCCTGTGCTCCCAATGCTATGCCCATTGCGGCTGCAATACCTATGGCAGGAGCACCACGTATCCAGAGTTTTTTAATGCCTTCAGCAACCTGCCTGTAATCAGTGCATTCAATAAAGGCAACCTCGAAAGGCAATCTTGTCTGGTCAAGCATGATTACCTTTCCGTTAATCCATTCTATCGCCTTAACCATTTAAGTTTGTCTCCCTTTTTTGAAAAGATTATTGCCTAAAATATTGATACAAATACCCATGAAATAGTTAGACAGATAACTGAGGCAACCGTTCCCCATGATATGTAGTTATAAATTTTGGAATTAGTGTACTCTCCCATAAGCTTCTTATTGTTTATAAGTGAAATGGCATATACAAGGACGAATGGCAACAGCAAACCATTAATAACAGCAGAGAGCACCATTAAAAAAACAAGCGGGGCCCCTGGAATTAACACAAGCAATGAAGCTAATGCTATGGTTAGCGTGTAAATCCACATAAACTGGGGTGCATCCTTAAATGTTTTATTAACTCCTGCTTCCCAGCCCATTGCCTCACATATATAATATGCTGTTGCGAGAGGGACTATTATTGCGCCGAGTAATGAAGCATTTGCAAGAGAGATGGCGAATATAAGAAATGCGTAGTCTCCTGCAAAAGGCTTTAATGCTAACGCAGCTTCTGAAGCCTCATTGATTCTGATTCCATAGGGGAACAAAAGTGTGCCACAGGTCACAATGATAAAAAAGCTGATTATGTCGGTTATAGAACATCCAATGATTACATCCAGCCGTGAAGCCTTGTAGTGTTCCTTTTTTATTCCCTTTTCTGCTATGGATGACTGGAGATAGAACTGCATCCAGGGGGTAATCGTTGTCCCTATGATTGCTATGCTCATCATTATGTATTCAGGATTCCGTTGTAACTTTGGGAAGAGAGTATGGTTTAACACAGCATTCCAGTCCGGTTTTGCCATGATTCCTGATATGATATAGCCGACAAATATGATACAGGCATATAACAGTATAATCTCTACAAACCTATAGCTTCCCTTTGTGACCAGTATCCATATGGTGATAGCTCCCAAAGGCACCATCATGTATTTTGTAAATCCAAGAATTTCCATGCTTGCAGCCCATCCCGCAAAGTTAGCTACAGTATTTCCGAAGTTCGCAATGAGGAGACCTAACATCATAAAGAATGTTGTCTTAACCCCATAATTTTCCCGAATAAGGTCAGAAAGCCCTTTGCCGGTAACAACACCCATACGACCTACCATCTCCTGTATTACAACAAGGGCTATCGTTGTGGGTATCAATGTCCATAGGAGAGAGTATCCAAATCGTGCACCTACTACAGAATAGGTTGTTATCCCGCTCGCATCGTTATCAATATTTGCGGTTATGATCCCTGGTCCCATTACAGATAGAAATATAATAATTTTTCTCCAGAGGCTCACACCTTCCTCCTCTTCCGTTTTGCTGCCGGTGGAAGCATTCTGTCTATCACATCATCTATCGCAACAATACCCAGGAAGACACCCTCTGCGTCAACAACCGGAAGTGCAACAAGATTGTACTTTGAAACAATCTCTGCAACCTCTTCCTCATCGGCTTCCGGGGTTACTGCCTTGAGTTTGGTTTCCATAATATCTGATAGTTTTGCATCCAGGGGTGCAAGCAGTAACTCCCGGAGGGAGACAACACCGAGGAGTTTTTCATCAGCATCTATGACATAGATGTAATATACTGTTTCTACTTCCTCTGCATCTTTTTTGAAGTCCTCGATCGCTTTCCTTACCGTAGTATCGGGTGGATATGCGATAAATTCATTGGTCATCAATCCACCTGCTGTATCCTCTTCATGGCTAAGAAGTTCTTGTATGTCTTCTGCCTCTTCTTTTTCAATACTTTCAAGGATCTCCTTTGCCTTATCAGCAGGAAGGTCACTGAGGACATCAGCAGCCTCATCAGGTGGCATCTCTTCTATGATGTCAGCAGCCTTTTCTGTTTCCATCTCGGTTATGATTGCTGCCTGGACATCAGGCTGTAGTTCTGAAAGGGCCTCGGCTGCTGTTTCAACATCAAGACCCTTAAAAAATGTTGCACCTTTCTCATGTGAGACCTGACTGATTATCTCTGCGATGTCAGCAGGATGTAAATCTGCAACCATCTGCCTCGGTACTGTCAGAGATATTTTTGTCAGCTTTGGCTCAAATGGTTGGATGTAGTTCCAGCTTATGAGGTTATAGGGAAGGGTTTTTTTTAAGAGCCTCATCATATCTTCTCCGCCCCTCTCAACACCGAGTCGTCTCATGATCCCCCTCATGCCAACATCAACCGCAATAAGGACAGCCTCTGAATTGAATCCTTCAAGCTTGACGTCGTTCACCCTGACAACCTTTGCACCGTT
>JAGUWT010000197.1 GCA_020062205.1 Thermodesulfovibrionales bacterium | reverse complement strand
TAAAGACATGTGACTTTACCTATGGTCTGATTAGTAACCGTCCCCATTTTATTGAAATTTTGTCTTGACTTTAAAAAGACCTTTCATGTATAAAAACTGCATGGATATTTCTCTAAAACTTTATGATTTTTTCTGTCCCAATAAAGCTTGTGTTGACCACAGGAAGAGGGGACATGGAAATATTGTTATCTATGACACGTATGGAAAACATCAGAGAAAGCTCCTGAAATGCAAGACATGTAATTTTACCTTCTCCGAGCGCCGCAGCACACTCTTTTTTGGCTTGCATACAAAAGAATCCAAGATAAAGGAAGTTATTCGTTATCTTACAGAAGGAATGAGTTTCAGGGAAGCTGCAATTGCATCTGATCTGGATAAGGATACTGTGCAGAGAATATGGAAAAGATTTATGCTCTATTGTGAAGAGTCGGTAGATAATCTGTTAAAGGAATTCAACATAGGACTCGAAGATCTTATACTCCTTTTATATAAAAGGACACAAAAGGGTGAAATGAGAAGATGGGTAAAATAAGAGTTGCAATTGCTGGGGTTGGTAATTGTGCCAGCTCTTTGATTCAGGGTGTTGAATATTACAAAGCATTGGGTAAAAATCATCCTGACAGGTCTCTTGGTTTGATGCATTATGATCTCGGGGGATACCAACCAGATGACATTGAGTTTGTAGCTGCATTTGACATAGACAGGAGAAAAGTAGATAAACCACTGAAAGAAGCTATATTTGCCAAACCAAATTGTACAAAGATATTCAATAACAACCTGCCAGACTATCCAGCTATTGTTGAGATGGGAAATGTCTTAGATGGCGTCTCGCCCCATATGGAAGATTATACCGATGACAGGAGATTTATTATTGCCAGGAAAAAACCATGTGATGTTGTAAAGGTTCTGAAGCAGAATGACGCCGACATACTCCTCAGTTATTTGCCGGTAGGCTCAGAAAAGGCAACGGCATTTTATGCCGAGGTATGTCTGAAGACTGGCGTCAGTTTGATTAACTGTGTTCCTGTCTTTATTGCATCCAATAAATCCTGGGCAGATCGTTTTGAGAAGAAGAAGATTCCGATTATAGGGGATGATATAAAAAGCCAGATCGGTGCAACAATTATCCACAGAACCTTGACCAAGCTGTTTGAAGACAGAGGGATAAAAATTAGCGCTACCTATCAGTTAAACGTTGGTGGAAATACTGATTTCTTGAACATGCTGAACAGAAGCAGGGTGAAGTCCAAGAAGATATCAAAGACAGAGGCTGTACAGTCTCAGATGCATAAACCATTGGACAATGAGAATATTCACATAGGTCCTTCTGACTATGTACCTTGGCTTATGGACAATAAGATCTGTTTCCTTCGAATGGAGGGAAGAGGATTTGGAAATATACTTGTAAATCTTGAACTCAGGCTCTCAGTCGAGGATTCCCCGAACAGTGCAGGTGTTGTTATAGATGCGATAAGGTGTTGCAAAATTGCACGTGATAGAGGGGTAGGGGGGGTACTCATATCTCCATCAGCATATTTCATGAAACACCCAATAATACAGTTTCCCGATGAAAAGGCAAGGGATATGCTGGAAGAGTTCATACAAGGGAAAAAAGAGAGGTAGATGCTTAGTGCTAAACTCGGGCGTTTTCTTGATAATCCATTAAGCCCAATTGCAAAACGAATCCCTTTCAGTCCCAATAGCCTCACAATAATCGGTTTTTTGATTACTGTTCTTGCAGCATTTGTCATTCCTCGAAATCTCAAACTTGGCGGTCTCCTGATCTTATGTGGTGGCATATTCGATATGCTTGATGGGATAGTGGCAAGGACGGGAGGAAAGGTTACACGTTTTGGTGCTTTCCTCGATTCTGTACTTGATAGATATTCTGATGCATTTCTTTTCCTGTCTATCGCGTGGTATCTTGCTGAAAGAGGTGACCACACAGGTGCCTTTATCAGTCTCGGGACATTAATAGGAGCGTTTTTGATCAGCTATGCAAGGGCAAGATCAGAGGGCCTTGGTAAATCCTGTCACACAGGAATTATGGAGAGACCAGAGCGGATCATCCTCTTAGTATTTGCTGCAATAACAGGATGGATTATCCCCGTGCTTTGGATAATGCTTGTGCTTACACATGTTACAGTAGTTCAGAGGATATATCATGTATGGAGAGCGATGAATCGCCCTTAAAACCTATTTAGAGTCTGTTTATAAATTGTCTTTATGTCATTCCCGTGAAAACGGGAATCCAGTGATTTCAAGAGGTTCTGGATTCCTGCTTCCGCAGGAATGACGAAAAAACTGAGTTTATGGACAGACTCTATTTAGCTATCATCCTTATGAAAAGTCTTAATGTCCGCCAGGGAAAAATATATAGCTTATCCAGACGAGGATTGCCAGCAGGCCTAAACCGATGCCTATACTCCATCCAATGAGCTTCTTCTCCACAGGAAGAAGCGGTTCATACTCCATCTTCTTTAATTCTTCTGCTAATTTTGGTTCTTCAGGCATAAATATACCTCCTTGTCTCTCTCTATCCTGTTATTATTGGCGGTTTCACACCGTGGAAGAATATCCATGAAATAATCAGTCCTATCCAGATGATGAACCCGAATAGACAGAGTATATAAACTGCTGCCAGTTTGCCAATGCCCTCTTCCCAGAGTTTCTTAAAGTTGGAGACAACTCCGATGGTAAAGAAGGTCAGGACAAAGAACAATTGTCTGAATATATTGCTCTCTTCAGTTGCCAGATTAGCATTTGATATGGTCTTCCTTGGTTCTTTAATCTGTGCCTCTAATCCCTTTATCTTGTCCTTTGCAGCATTTATCTTTTCATTTAAAGCTGCCCGTGCTGCAGGGTCTGCTGTTGGAAGTTTCTTTTCTGCTGCAGAGATCTCCTGTTTTAGTGGATTAATCTGTTCTTCAAGTATCCCTATAGCCTTTGAAGCAGGCCAACAGATTAACAGCAATATAGCGAATGTGGCTGCATATCCAATGACAAATTTGGGAAATCTATTCCATATCTCTCCTGCACCAATTCTTTCCCCGGGTTTGCGCTCTATTTTCGTACACCAGATATAAGCAAGTACAAATGCCCATATCCCTATAAAGATATCTATAAATATCTTTACAGTTGTAGCGGTCATGGTAATCCAGCCTTCCGCATAGTTGATACCTTCTGTTGTCAGGGCCTTTGCCCTTATAAGGGAATCGGTAACCGCTCCACTTGCAACTGCTCCTCCATCAGTCTTGACTGCGAGACCCATCCATGCACCGGCCACAAGGGGTTCCTTCGTTAGGAATACCTGGGCTACGAACGGAAGTATCACAAGCTCGATAACCGCAAAGACAACAACCAGTGAAGATACCATAATGGGAACTACTGGCCTTGCCCTGATAGCAGCACCTGTTGCTATAGCTGCCGACACACCACAGATTGATATGCCCGAGGCAAGAGGTGCTGCCCATTCCTTGCTAAACTTGAAGTATTTCCTTGCAACGAAGTAAACAAGAGCCCAATAGATAAGATACGCTTCCACAATGGCACAGAGTCCCCTGAACATAATCGCAGATGCCAGACCAAGGGCCCCTGCTGCCTTAACACCGAGGGCTGCTCCCATTATGACGATGGCTGTCTTGATATACAGCTCAGGTCTCGTTGCCTCCTTCAATATATTTGATAACCCTGGCATGAAATTACTGACTACTAAGCCAACAATCAGAGCTAAAATATACCCTGCCTCGCCTGTTAACTTCAGTGACCATGCGATACCAGCCTTCTTAGGGTCTGTTGCTGCTATGTATCCATAGTGACCGAGAATCCAACAAATATATGCGACCCCGAAGACAATGGTAAAACCGATGATGAATTTCTTGATATCTATTCGCAGTGCTACAGCGCCAATTCCCATCACAACAAGCATGAAGAGATAGGTAAAGAGTAGAGAAGCTATGCCTGATATTCCCTTTTTCTCGTACTTATCACCAACCTTCAGCCCTGCGGTATCCTTTATGGTAAGTGTATCTTCTTTTCCATCTGCCTTTTTGATGGTTACCTTCTGGCCATCGATCTTTGTAATCTCGCCTTTTACAGTCTCGAAGTGTTTTGATACAGGTGCCAATGTCTTTGATAAGTCTGTCCATGTGGATGTTTTCGTTCCCCAGCCAAGAATATCCACCCCTGCAAATACACCGAGGGAGAGAATAAATATCACAAGACCCAGCCATAATGACAACCAGTCTTCACTGATACCCTTTCTCTTTTCTTCCATAACTTTACCCCCATTTTAGAGCTTATTATTAAAAAATTAGTGTCTTTTGTATTTTAGTTGAAAAGGCATCTGGATTCCCCGATCAAGTCGGGGAATGACACTTCTTATAAGCAGTTCTGTCATTCCCGCGCAGGCGGGAATCCAGTCGCTTATGATTTTCAACTTTTTTACGAATGAACCATTATTTAATACCTGTAGCCGCAGGCCTTAGCCTGCGTTTAAGCTTTAATACTACGCAACCTAAAGGTTGCGGCTACACCATTGTGAAAAATAGGTTAGCTCCATTGATATTGAAAGTCAATACTCAATGCCTTTCCTTGCACCGATACCACTGTAAAAAGGATGTTTAACACCTTTCATCTCTGTTACATAATCAGCAATCTCGATAAGTCTTTTCGTTGCTCCTCTTCCTGTGAGGACGAGTTCGAGACTTGCAGGCTTATTTGAAATTAATTCTAATGCCTCATTTTCTGTAAGAAGACCTTCCTGGATGAGACAATTGAATTCATCGAGGACGATGAGATCGAAATCATTACTGAATATTATTTTATTTATATTTTTTAATGACTTATATGTTTCTAATTTAAGCTTTTCTTTATGTATGTTAGGATAAAAATACGGAGATAAAACTCTTTGAAATCTTTTTGTCTTTATTGAGAGGTTTTTAAGTAATTCAATCTCTCCACCTTTTTTATCACCTTTCATGAATTGTGCAAATAGCACACGCAATCCTCTGCTTTTAGCCCTTATTGCAAGTCCGACAGCAGCAGTTGTTTTCCCTTTGCCTTCACCTGTGTAGATGTGCACTAAACCTTTACGCATCTATCTACTTTAAAACCACAGAGAGCACAGAGACTCTATGGACATAAAAACCATTTTATACATGATGAAATAAGTCTTGTCTCGGAAGTCATTCCGGCTTGTCCGAAATCTTTCTTTACGATTCCGAACAAGTCGGAAGGATTCCCGACGCGCTTTGCTTGCGGGAATAACATACGATTAATGTCGTTATGTATAAATAGAGAATAATTGAATTTTTTGAAGTGTTCTCTCTGAGTCCCCTGTGGTTTCATTGCATGAGAATTCATGGAGCGGGCGACGGGATTCGAACCCGCGACCTTCAGCTTGGGAAGCTGACACTCTACCTGCTGAGTTACGCCCGCATTATAATTTTTATAACCTAAATTGAGCGATTTTAAAACCACAGAGAACACAGAGAGAGACTTGAAATTTTTTAAAACCCACATAATTCCTTGTATTTCTCCGTGTTCTCATATATTGAATTTGTAAAATGATATTTTATTGTCCTCACTCAATGAGTGCACAGAGAAATTTCTTTTTCTCTTATATTTATCAGTGCCTTT
>JAGUWT010000116.1 GCA_020062205.1 Thermodesulfovibrionales bacterium | reverse complement strand
GTATTCTTTTGGCGTTATCCTTGCTCTCCTTGGCATACCATAATTTATTAGATTTTAACCTCATTGTCAAGAAAATAGAACCGTCCCCTTTTCTCTTTAGCAAAGAGGGGAGAGGGGAGATTTTATGTATCATAATTTAGTGCGTTTATATTAAATTTAATCTGTAGCAAGATACGAGAAAATTTCCTTGAGGCGATTGGTAAACAAGTCAAAGATAGTTAATTAGATGATTACAAAGGATCTGCTGATAACTTTTTTAAAGGAAAAAGTCACAAGACCGATAAGCTTTCGTGAGATAGTCTATTCACTTAACCTCCCTTCATCGGAAAGACACAAACTGAAAAGACTCCTCAGAGAGATGACAAGCGATGGTGCCGTAGTAAAGACAAGAAAAGGACTTTATGGTCCTACCGAGGAGATGCGTCTTGTTACTGGATATTTTGACGCACACAAAGATGGTTATGGATTTATTGTGCCTGAAAAACCCGGGAAAAGAGATACATTTATTCCTGCAAGGGCAACCCTTGGAGCCATGGACAATGATAGAGTTGTAGCAAGGATTGAAAATTCATTAAGAAGAGAAGGCAGGATAATCAGGATACTGGAGAGAGCACATACACATGTAGTCGGCACATTTGAGGTCAGCAAGGTAGGGTTTTATATTAGGCCCAAGAACAAATCCGTTCCCTTTGATCTTCATATTGCTCCGAGAGATAGAGGAAAGGCGAGGGATGGAGACAGTGTCATTGTAGAGATAATAAGCTATCCAACAGATACAAGACCGCCGACAGGCCGCGTCATCAAAATCTTAGAGAGGCCAGGGAATCCTAAAGATGAGATAGAAGGCATTATAGATGAATTCAACCTCCCAAAAAGGTTTCCCCGTAATGTCCTTGAAGAGGCAAGAGAACTTTATTCAATGCAAAGGATAACAGAAAATAGACAACGTGGAAGAAGGGATCTGCGCAATCTTATCACCGTTACCATTGATGGTGAAAGGGCAAGAGACTTTGATGATGCTGTATCAATCGAGAAGAGAGATAATGGGTACAGACTATGGGTTCATATAGCTGATGTTGGATACTATGTGAAATGGAACTCAGCTATTGATATTGAGGCGAGGAAAAGAGGCACAAGCGTTTATTTTCCTGACAGGGTTATTCCTATGCTACCAAAGGAGCTTTCAGAAGACCTCTGCAGCCTGAAACCAAAGGTGGAAAGACTGGCATTTACTGTTGAGATGGAATTTGATAGGGATGGACAGAGATTGAGTAGCAGACTATATCCGAGCATCATCGTTAGTGATGAAAGGATGACATATACAGCAGTAAAAAAGATACTGGTTGATGAGGATCCAAGAGCAAAAGAAAAATACGATTATCTCCTCTGTCATTTAGAGATAATGGGAGAATTGTGCAATATCTTAAAGGATCGGAGGCTTAAAGGGGGAAGCCTTGATTTCGACCTGCCCGAGCCAGAGGTTCTTCTTAATATCCAGGGTAATCCAGAAGCCATCATAAAGGCAGAGAGGAACTTTGCACACATGATAATAGAGGAATTCATGATTGCTGCTAATGAGGCTGTTGCTGAGTATCTTGAAGGCCATGGTGTGCCAAGCCTTTACAGGATACATGAAGAACCTGAAGCCACTAAGATGGAAGAGATAATGAGGGGTATTAGATCCCTCAAGATCCTGAAAGGCAGGAAGGCCATAAAACCTAAGGATTTCTCCGACCTCCTAAGGCAGGTTCATGGTACGCCGGAGGAGGAGATAATAATCCTCATGATATTGAGGAGTTTAAAGCAAGCAAGATACTCTACTGTAAATGTAGGCCATTTCGGACTGGCAACTGAATGTTATACCCATTTTACTTCTCCCATAAGAAGGTATCCGGATCTCATTGTCCATAGAATATTAAGTGAGGTCCTCGCGAGAAGATATCTCAGTGATAAGAGGATTCAGGAACTGGAGACTGTCTTACCAGATATTGCCTTTTATTCATCAAGTATGGAAAGACAATCTGAAAAAGCCGAAAGGGCAGTTTTAGATGCAATGAGGGTCTGGTTTATGAAAGATAAAGTGGGTGAAGAATTTGAAGGAAAGGTGGTTTCAGTTACTCCCTTTGGATTAAAGATAAGGCTGAAAGATTACTATGTTGAAGGATTTCTTCATGTTTCTTACATGACTGATGATTTCTATCAGTATGATGAGAAAGGCTTGAGCCTTTATGGAATTCATAATAAAAAAAGATTCGGCATAGGTAAAGAGTTAAAGGTCAGGATTGACAGGGTTGACATAGAAGAAAGGGAGATAATCATAGGAATCTGAGAGTGCACCATTCTTCTACTCATATCTTAATGCATCTATAGGGTCAAGGAGAGAGGCCTTGTAGGCAGGATAAAATCCAAAAAATATTCCTACCAAACCGGAGAAACCGAAGGCGAGCAGAATCGAGAGAGGCGATACGATTGTGGGCCACCCGGCAAGCATAGATAATATTTTCGAACCTGAAATACCTATAATAATTCCTGCTACCCCGCCGATTAATGATAATGTAAGCGCCTCGATTATGAATTGCAATCTGATGTCCCGGGTCTTTGCACCTATTGCCATCCTTACCCCAATTTCCCTTGTCCTTTCGGTAACCGATACGAGCATAATGTTCATGATTCCAATCCCTCCAACGAGTAGAGAAACCGATGCTATGGCTCCAAGCAATATGGTCATTACCTTTGTTGACTGTTCTGCGGTCTCCATGATCGATGTAAGATTTCTTACAGTGAAGTCATTCTCCTGCTTTGGGCCGATATGATGTCTCTGCCTGAGTAACTCATTTATCTGTCTCTCTGCTGCTGCCAGGTCTTCTGTGCTTTTTGCCTTCACCATAATTATCCTCACCATTCCGGGGAAGGTTGTCCCAAAAAGCTTCTTTTGAGCCGTTGTCACAGGGACAAGAATGGTATCGTCCTGATCCTGACCCTGTGGAGACTGTCCTTTTCTTGCAAGAACACCGATAACTGTAAAAGGAACCTTTTTGATCCGGATAACTTGACCAACCGGATCCATATCTCCAAAAAGGTTGTCCACAACGGACTGTCCTAAAAGACATAACTTTGTGGCGCTCTTCACATCCTGATCAGTAAAAGGCCTGCCTGAAGCAAGCGACCAGTCCCTGACAGTTAACATGCCCGGGGTTGTCCCCACTGCTCCTGTTGACCAGTTCTGATGACCATAAACAACCTGTGCAACGCCGCTGAGGATAGGGGCAACATTTGAGACGGCAGAACATTCTTTCTGGATGGCCTCTGCATCGCCCATGGTAAGAGTAGGTTGCGTGCCTGAACCCATTCTCACGCCTCCTGCTGTAGTTGCTCCGGGAAGAATCATGATGAGATTACTTCCGATACTCGATATCTGCTCTGCTATCCTCTTGCTTGCTCCTGTCCCGACAGCAAGCATGGCAATAACAGCTCCGACACCAATTATGATCCCGAGCATCGTAAGGGCCGAACGCATTTTGTTCACCCTTAATGCCCTGAATGATATCCTTAATGTCGAAGGAATATTGATCATAGTTTTTCCTTTTGCTCATCACTGATAATTTTGCCATCCAGGAATTTTATTACCCGTTTGCTGTATGCTGCTATATCAGTTTCATGGGTTACCAGTATTATTGTAATGTTTGATTCAGTATTCAGTTTTACAAAAAGCTCCATTATCTCAGCGCTCGTCTTTGTGTCGAGATTGCCGGTCGGTTCGTCGGCAAGTATTATGGGCGCATTATTGACCAATGCCCTTGCTATTGCAACCCTCTGCTGCTGTCCGCCTGAAAGCTGATTGGGATGGTGGTCTCCCCTGCCTTCCAGTCCTACATTTTGAAGGGCTTCCAATGCCTTTTCCTTCCTGTCTTTTGCAGGCCTCCCGTCATAAAGCATTGGGAGTTCGACATTTTCGAGGGCAGATGTCCTTGGAAGCAGGTTGAATCCCTGGAAGACAAAGCCTATTTTTTTATTCCTTATACTTGCAAGTTCATCCCTGTTAAGATCACCGATAGCGATATTTTCTAAGAGATATTTGCCGCTTGTCGGTTTATCAAGACATCCCAGAATATTCATGAAAGTAGATTTGCCGGAGCCTGATGGACCCATTATTGCAACAAATTCACCTTTTTCTATTGTTGCAGATACACTGCTGAGCGCCTTCAGATCAATATCGCCAAGCCTGTAGACCTTTGTAATCTCCTGTGCCTCGATAATTGCCATATCAGAACATCCTTGGACCTGAAGGCGTTGTTGCCTTTGCCTTTGTGAGAGATTCAACTATAAGTTCCTGTCTTTCGTTGATCTTTCCTGATACAAACTCGGTATAATTCCCGTCGCTTATTCCTGTCGAAACCGGTATGCGTTTTGGTTTGCCCTGTTCGAGTATCCAGATCCCAGACCCTTTTTGTTGCACAGCGACCCTACCCTTCTCTGCAGGCTTGAATCTCAGAGCAGCATTCGGTATCTTTAAAACATCCTTTTTTATTGATATGATTATGGATACATTGGCGGTCATCCCCGGTTTAAGTTTAAGATCAGGATTAGCGACCTGAATCACTACATCATAGGTAACGACATTCTGGACTGTTATAGGAGCATTCCTGACCTGCCACACCCTGCCCTTAAAAGTAATGTCCGGATAGGCATCCACGGTAAATTCAACATCCTGTCCTACTTTTACCTTTCCTACATCTGACTCATCCACATTCGTGTCAATCTGCATC
>JAGUWT010000097.1 GCA_020062205.1 Thermodesulfovibrionales bacterium | reverse complement strand
TTCAGCAAGGGTTTTTGCGTAGGCATCAAAACCAAAAAGGTTAGAATCCTTTTCAGGGCTATCAATAATTATGTAAACAGGATTGCTGTCAGCCATGTCACCTTCTGAAAAAGAATACCCTAAAAATAATTTTTTCTCAACCCGGACGTTCGCTCATAGAGCTACCAGCCCGGGATGAGATGGTTTATATTTCGTTCGGCAATAAAGCCAATACAGGAGAAAGACATGGACTTATATGATAAAGTCATAGAGTTTTGTTATCGCGTCTACTTCTTTTGGCATAGTTAAAAAATAATTTACAACACCCACCACTGTATCCCTCCAGAGGAGGGGATTTTGCGGAGGAGGGTAAAAGTGTAAAAGTTTAAAGAGTAATCATTTCCTTGTCCCGACGCAGCGAAAACCCCTAACGTCGTTCCAGTCACCGGGGTAGCTCCTGAAGCGGTTAGCGCATCGGGCATACTCATGATCGTCGTACCACGAGCCGCCACGGAGACCCCGATATTCCTTTCCTTCATAATACCAGCTATCAGTCCATTCCCATACATTTCCTGCCATATCATAACAGCCATAAGGGCTTATGCCATTATGATAACGGTTAACACGTGTGGTTCCTCTAATCCCTGATTCATAAGTATTGCATTTGTCTTTATCAAAATCATTCCCCCAAGGATAAATTTTTCCATCGGTGCCTCTTGCTGCCTTCTCCCATTCCTGCTCAGTCGGAAGTCTCTTGCCCGCCCACTCTGCATAGGCATCGGCGCCAAACCATGTCACGTAAATAACAGGATGTCGCTCATAACCATCTTCTACTTCATAACTGTCTCCATTCTTTCTTATCCTGCACCTTTCTTTTTCAAAACTTCCTTGTAAATAAATCCATTCACCTAAACGTTTATCATCCGGTTTCGTATCATTTAAGAATCTACAAAATTGCTCATTCGTGACAGGGAATTTATCAATATAAAATGCAGGCAGATCAATAACTCTCTGGGGTTTTTCATCACTATTTGCCATCTTATCATCTTCACGGCTGCCGTAGAGGAATGTCCCCGCAGGGATAAGAACCATTTCAGAGTCATCAGCAGGATTAATGAATATCTCTTCAACGATAGGCCTTGTAATCCCTTCGGCAGCTCTTAGTGACTCCAGAGCTCCAAAGGCTGAAAGGGCAATTCTTTTTTCTTCGCCCATCGCGACTTTCCTTAGCGCATGGATGACCTTATCGCCACCAATTTCTCTCAAAACTCTTATTGTATTGTCTCTGGCATTTATTGAAAGTTTTTTATTATGAAGGGCATTAATAAAAGGCTTCGAAGGTTTCCTGATAGAATCATGGGTCGCATCCATTACCAGATTTACCTCCTGCAGGAATTTTCCTGTCGGGATAAGTCTTTCCATAAATTCTTCGATAATAGATGGATTATCAAGGGCAAGACAGAGGAGTATCACCTCTCTCCACCACTTCTTACCGAAATTCGTTAAGAGCGTCTGGCTCTCTCCTTTATTCCTGATCTGTTCGGCCGCAAGGTATTCCTGGAAACTGAGGTGTGTAAAACCGAATTCTCGTTCACTGTAACCCATGAAGATGCCACTCCTATCTCGGATGTTCAGGAGAAGGGCTTCGGGATCCACACCTGATTTCCCGATTTCCTCAAGGGGATCTCTGATCGCATTTTTGATCTCTTCCATACGCGATGATCTTCGCCCATCCACACCGTGAAGCCAAAGGGCAAGAGGCTGTAATACCTGTCGTGCTTCACGCGCTGTCAACAGGACATCAAGCCCCTTTGCCATATCCCATTTTTCAAGCATAACGTTCGTACATTCCTCATAGAGTTCAACTCTTCGTTGCGGCAGGGTTCCCCGGTCCCTGTGGACAAGAGCAATAATCTGAAGGATCAACGGATTAACAGCTAATTTACGCAGATGATCTGATTTGCTTATTCTATCGACCAGTTCGAGGGCGTCTTCACGTCCCCTTTTCCTACATCTCTCTTCATCTCCTCCATGATGGAGCGCTGTTTCGACAGACTCGAACCACCTGACAAGGAATTCTTGAACTTCATCAATGGTGAAGTCCTGGATCGAAAGCTCAAAGATACTCCCTTCAAGCCTGCTTCTCCCTTGATAACCTGCGAATCTTGAAGTGATGACAAATCTTGTATATGGCAAGACTTTTCTTGCCTTATCAATCCACCTGCATGTTTTAAACCTCATTTCTTCATTTGCCACTTCATCCAATCCGTCAAGGAGAACAATCGCCTGTCCGTTCTGGAGGAGCTTCTTAAAAGATACGTCCGGGATTGAGAAATCCTTAAGGCAACATACTCTCGTGAGAAAATCATAAAATTTTTCTCTGTCAGGGTTCTTTAAATTTAATTCTCTTAGTGGGGCAAGGAACGGAATTAATTTCTGTTTTATGCCGAATTTTTCCAGTCCCTTTCCCTGTATGAGCATAATGAGCATATATTTTAAAAGTGTAGTTTTGCCTGAACCGGGGTCTCCGAGTATCAGCATATCCTTTACTTTGTGACGGTCAGAGGCTTCAAAAGCCCCCTTAATATCGAGAGATGAAAGCTTTTCTTCCCGTATTTTATCATGTGTTCTAATTTTGCCTTCTGGAGTCAAACCAAAATCCTGAAAATGTATATGAGCATGCATGTTCACATATACCCTTTCAAGTTCTATAGGAATCCTTAGAGTTGTCTCGAACCCTTGTGTAGGAAGATGCCGATGTTCGTTTAGTGCGGCATGGAGATAGGTTTCAAAGTTCTTATATATAGTAATAGTTTTTAATTTCTCCCCAATTTTTTTGACTGAATCAATCATATCAAAAGTTGCCACACCATCCTTTCCCATTTCACCTTCTACACACCATATTCTTTTATCTTTATCAAACTTTCTGTAATCAACTATGATATTATTCTTACCCCAGTCGAAAGTGATATACTGAAATCTATTGTGATACTCGCTTCCCTCATAGGCAGCACCAGCCATAAACTGGTAGATAATGGAATTTGAACTACGGACATATTCACTCTCTGAATGATGGAGATGGCCTGTCAGCACTATATTGCCGTCAAAATATGCCTTACATATCTCTCTGTCTATCTGCCAAAGCCAGCTCAGCGGATGGTGAAAAACATTGATAAATAGATCATGTTTACATTTTCTTTGAAGTTCTTCCATTGCAAGTTTTATCTGATATTCACCGATCGCTATCATTTCAAAAGCAATCTTTTCCTTATAAGGAAGTTTTTTATCATAATGATAGCGCCTGCACATCCATGCGGAATTGAGGCCGACAAGGCCTATTTTCTTTCCACATTTTGCTTCATATGAATGAACAAACGGTATCAAATGGTCGTGCATGCTCTTTAGATGTGAGTAATGGGTTTTGATAAAGGTAAAATATTCTTCCAAGCCTTTCAGCAGGTCTTTTCTATATTTTTTCTTTTCGAGGTCTGTATTCAACTCTGCCATGTTTTCATAACTTGGTGCATCATTAGGCCGGTACTCATCGAAATCCACATCATGATTGCCCGGCACAATGAAGAGCCTGTCATTCGAAAGTTTAAGATTCTTAAGGAAATCATCAAAGAAAGTCTTTGCTATTTTATACTCGGGCTTTTTACCGGAATAGGCAATATCACCAGTCACTATGACTATCTCCGGGCTGAAACCGGATTTTATGTCTTCTTTTAATCTTTCAATCAAAGGATCAAGAACGACAGATCTGTCAAAATTTTCCTTTGGTTTTATATGAAGGTCTGAGATATGAAGAATTTGAAAGGTTGACATGACTATCTCTTTCTGCCTGCATGTCTCCTATATTTCTCAAGAAAATTCTTGATCTCTTTCACAAAGTCTTCAATGTCCGAGAGGTTGTTTTTGAGAATTGTAAAAAGCTCTTTATCAGTTACCTCATGATAAAAATGAACAAGCCGGTTTCTATAGCCTGCCATTAATCGCAGCCTTTCCGCATGATTCTTTGTAATAACCCTCAAATTACCGAGGGCATCTGCTATTTCTTTGTACTCAACAAACCCCTTACCTGCAGCTTTCGCAGTAATATGTCTTCCAATATCAAAGATAGCTTCTAATGAACGCCTTAGATAACTTTCAGCTATGGCAGGTCCGTCGCCATGCAAAAAATCTTCATCATGAAGACACGACAACTTTTTTAACCTTACGATAGCCTTGTTTATGAAACCGAGCCTATCTTCTATCAGCTTTGTATTCAAATTCGAAATAACCATTGTCTATCGCCTCTAACAGGTCTTTCTCATTCATTTTAAATATCTCTAATTCATCCGCTGCAAACATCATCACCTTTTCTTCATACTCATCTCTAAATCCATCATCAAATGAGGAGATATTTATCCCTTTAATTGCCTCAAGCTGTATCAGATGGTCAACTTCATGTAAAAAAAGGAGGTCAGCTTTAAAAGGTGTTATGAGTTCTTGAAATTCAAGGCTCAACAGGGCATAGGTTTCAAGGGAGTTAACAGGAGGTGTTTTAAACAGAACTGCAAAATCAATGTCTGATTCTGTATCAACCACTTCAACCTGTTTGCCTTCTAAACGGGCTTCCCCTTGCTCTTGTTGGGAGCCAAACAGATAACAGAGGGCTACATTGTACCTTTTGCATATTTTGTCAATCTGTTTCATGTACTAATTATAGCAGAGATGGAGATAAACTAAGAAAGGTTACAGGATTTCCTTTAACAACCTTACAGGCGAATAGAAGCCGTTTTCAATCATTCGGGCTAATATCCTGTCTGCCTCTTTTTGATTAATAAGCCTCCTTTTTACAGCTTTTATGAGTATCCCAACAGTTCCAGTAAGTTTTATATTCAGCAATTTTGCCTCTCTCCTTGCAACCATATCGTCACAGGAAAAGACGAAGCCTCTTGTCTTTGCTACAGCAAGACTTGATGCTTCTCCCATACCTAAAGATACCGATAGCGATTCAAACAGCTTTTTCTCTTCCTGACCCTCCAAAGTTACCTCCTTAAGCCAGCCTTCTCCTATTGCTTCCCTTATCTTAGTAAGCTCACTGTATCCTTTAATAATACCTTTCATATTTTCTGCACCGACAAAATTAGTTACAAATGAAGTGTTTTCATAAAGTTTCCTGATGATATGGATGGCTTCTGATAAGGCAAAATTGCTGAGAACGCAGTTGTCGAAAATGACGTCAGGCATTCACTGCATCCCTTGCAATTTCCTGGAGATCCTGAACTTTAAGTGGAATATTCTTTTCTTTTAGATATAGTCTCGCACTTACTATGTCTAAGCCTAAAATCTCAGCCAGCTTTCCAAGGCTGATAAGGCCTTCCTGATAGGCATCAAGAGCAACATATTTCCTGTGTTCTAAAATATTTTTCTTTTTATAAGTGCTATCCAAAGCTTCCCTGACAAGCTCTCCGAGAGTTCTCCCCTCTTTCTTTGCATAGGATTTCAGTTTCTTATGTTGTTCATCTGTTAGCATAATATTTGTCCTTTTCATGTATGCCTCCTTATATGTGTAACTATATGTGTATATTATCACTGTCAATTCTTTCAAGTCAATGCAATTTGATATTTCATATATTTGCTGTCCAGGATATTTTGAAATAATCAACTTTCTTATTTTGGACAAGTCTGATTTCATATATTTGATTGAAGAAGGATTCCGGACAACATCCTTGAAAGATTGCAAAAAGCAATATATTATAAGACGTATTTAATAACAGGAGGTTTGATTTTTT
>JAGUWT010000212.1 GCA_020062205.1 Thermodesulfovibrionales bacterium | reverse complement strand
TGATTTTTATACATATACTATCTGACTATCGGCAAAAGAATCCGCTCAAATACTATATCCTGCCTGTTTTTCGATTCAATTTACGAATAAAATAGGTTAGATAATTGATAAGATGTGAGGAGGTAAGAAATGCCGGAATTGAGATTGAATTTGATAACCAGGGAATGGGTCATTATTACCAGAGAAATGTGCAAAAGAATTGAAGACTTCATAGGGGCAAGGGAAAAGAAAAGACGTCCTGAGCTCCTTGCAACATGCCCTTTTTGTCCAGGAAATGAGTCAAAAACACCTGATGAAAGTTATCGCATTCGAGATGAAAAAGGATGGAAGGTGAGGGTTGTGCCAAATAAGTTTGCTGTGCTTTCGAAAGAAGGTGAACGGATAAGAACAAATTCGGGATTAAAGAAGATCGTCAATGGCGTTGGAATCCATGAGGTCATTATAGAGACTCCCTTTCACAACCTTACAACAGCAACGATGCCTGCTGAACAATTGAGGGAAGTTATACAGACATATAAAGATCGCTTCCTCGAAATATACAAAGACTCGAGGATTGAACATGTCATTATCTTTAAAAATAATGGATATGCAGCAGGCACTTCTATCGAGCATCCACACTCACAGATAGTAGGGACTCCCATAACACCATTACAGATAAGAAGGAGAACCGAAGAACACATGAGATTTTTCGATGACACTGGAGAATGCTTGTTATGTAAAACGATAGATGATGAGATACATGATGGCGCAAGGATACTTTTTCATACAGAACATTTTGTATCATTCGTTCCGTATGCTGCTCTATCAGCATTCCATATCTGGATATTTCCCAAAAGGCATTCAGGTTCGTTTGCTGACATAAGGTCAGAAGAGATGTGGGATCTGGCATTAAATCTGAAGTCAACCATGGCAAAGTTGTACCATGGATTAGAGAATCCTGATTTTAATTATGTCATACGATCTGGGAAACCACATAATGCAGGTTCTGAATTTATACACTGGTATATCAGTGTCGTACCACGAATTGTTATGGCATCAGGCTTTGAGCTTGGTTCCGGCATGTATATCAATCCGGTAGTGCCTGAGATGAGTGCAGAATTTTTAAGGAATGTAAAGATACCTGAATATACGTAAGGGTTAATCTGTATTAATTAGGAGTTCATAAGTAAAACCCATCAAAAACACGTTTCTGTCATGCCGGCTTGTCCGGCATCTTTCTTCATGAAGGATTCCCGACAAGCGGGAATGACATTAAGGAGTCTTTACTTATGACCGCATTAGTAATTCGATCCTCATATTTTCATTTATGAATATTAGGTTCATTTGACTTTTATTCTAAAATATGCCATTATAGTATCGAGGTTTCAGAAGTTTTTGTTACTGATAAGGCCACAAAGACTTTTAGCTTTGTGGCCTTTTTTATTGTTGTCATTCTGAGATTTTAGTTTATAAGTAAGGAGGTAAAAGAGATGGCTAAAGGAACAGTAAAATGGTTCAACGAGTCCAAGGGTTTTGGCTTTATCACAAGCGAAGACGGTAGTGACGTTTTTGTCCACTATTCTTCTGTCCAAAGTACAGGATTTAAGTCCCTCGCAGAGGGTGATTCAGTCGACTTTGATACCGAAAAAGGCCCAAAAGGTCTCAAGGCAATCAATGTAGTTAAGCTATAATTGGCTGTAAAGTCCCCCCTGCTATCAGGGGGGACTTTTATTTTAAAAAGAAAAAATGACAAACAAAGAAAAAAATATTTTGAAGATTGAAAAAAAACAGCAAAGACTTGAATCAGATCTGATTTCAGAGCATTTTCCTGAAGTTTCAAGCATTGTTATTAATATGACAAACTCTTACGGAAGGAAAAACCCCATTCTCATATCACGCACTTTTAATTTTTGGCCCAACAGTCATGCATATTTTAATATTGAATGCTTGAGTAAAAACTGTGTTGACGGTGGATTTGATTTAAACCAGATTATTACTCTGATGATTGAAAATCATCAGAATTCTGGGAAAGGCGTGCTTGTTTGCAAGGGAAGTACTCTTTCCTCTGACCATTCACATATTAACTACAAAATTACTATACAGTATAACGAAAAGTCTTAAGAGCTAATCTTTAGTGTAAGTCTTTTTCGTTTCCCCATCATTATCCTCTATTTTCATTTAAAATGTTGCATTATGCGGTGTAATTTAGTAATCACAAGTGCAGGGAGGAAGCGATAAGTTCTTCGGACATTGTTGGTGGACGGTAGGGGATTCGAACCCCCGACTTCCACGTTGCGAACGTGGCGCTCTCCCAACTGAGCTAACCGCCCTTGACATCTAAAAACTATAAGCCACAGAGAGCACAGAGAAATTTTTAAAAAATTATTATTTTCAGGCAGTCCATACTTTTCACATCTTTGGACAGGCGGGACGCCTGTCCTACTTTAAATTCTGTATTCTGTCTTCTGTTTTCTAAAATTATTCTCAGTGTCCTCTGTGTTCTCTGTGGCTATTTATATTATTTGAATTAAAATGAAATCCCTATATTTACCCCATACATATCAGCCTGAGATTTTGGCTGATAATATCCGGACACGATAGGTGATTTTGAAAATCTCATCCCCTCATAAAAAATACTCGCTTTCAGGATAGAAATTTTTGTGCCGATTTCTGCAAAAAATGATGGCTTATTGCCTGGTTCAAGTGTTACATTTAGGTAATCTACATCATTCCTGTTATACAGAGGCAATTTTATACCACCCTCTGCACATAGTTTCCAGATTCTTGTGATGCTCAGGTCTAAAAGTGCACCAAACCTTGAATATATACTGCTCCATTTCTCAATATATCCGATACCGCTGGTAGTGCTTTTTATATCCCTTTCCCAGTATCGGTAACCAAGACTTGCAAATGGCCCAATCGAAGAGGTTTCAGACAGTATGAATTTTAACCCGAGATCAGCTTCAGTTTTTGAACCGATATAATTCGTGTTCGTATGTATTGGTGTACCAACTTGGGTCTGACCATCATAATCAACTTGACCACCAATGAGTTCAATCCGTGCTCTTACAGTTAGTGCTACTTTGGTCCTCGAAGCAAACAGGCATTTAAATCCGATGCCATAGATTGGTCCTGATTCTTTAAGTATCTGGGTTCCGTTATCATATTCCTTCCATGTAAAACTTTCAGCCTTTGCATACACATCAAATTCATTTGCAAGAGCAGAGGAAGATATCAAGATAAACATACAAAGGATTGTCAAAAACGTAAAAAATTGGTATTTACTCTTGACGATTACATACATAAATTCTTCCTCCCTGGTTATTTGGATAACTTTGGAATAATTCTCTATCACATAAGATATATGTTGCTATACATTACTTGTCAAGAGTTTTATTGCACCGAAAAAGAATCGATATCCACTTTTACTATCCTTCTGACATCAATCGAAAAATTCATTAAAAAGATCTACCAGCATGATAAGGCTCTCATATATTTCAACTAAAGGCACTTTAAAGGTTTTTCCAGGCATTAATGCAAAAAAGGCAATATCAGACTACCCCTGCAATTGAAAATGCTCTCATCGGCTTGATTAGGCACAAAATGGCATAAAAATTAAAACGGAAACTCAAGGTACGGTTCGCTGTCTGGCACGAAAACAAGTGGTAGTTGATCACTGTTCTCCATCTTGTTCCTTTTGTGCGGGAAGTAGAACCTAAATCAGCGGCGCGAGCAAGTGCCTTTGCGAAAATCAAAAAGCGGTTATTCCGCGTCCGCTGGATTTTTTTGTTAGGCGCTGTGTTGTTTTTGTTAAATCGAGCAATGACCGTAGTGCGTCATTTACTGCGGCTGAATCAACAAATGCCTT
>JAGUWT010000290.1 GCA_020062205.1 Thermodesulfovibrionales bacterium | reverse complement strand
GCGAAAAGATAGACAAGGCTATTCATTTTAAAACAAAGTCTATTATATGTGTACCGATCAAAAGCAGAGGGCAGATCATTGGGGTGCTCGAGGTTATGGATAAAACGACAGGACAACCGTTTACCGAGGAAGACCTTTCAGCACTGATGAAGCTCATTGATCAGGCAGCAATTGCCATAGAAATAGCCTCACTGTATCAGAGGATGGCTGATCTCGTAATCACAGACGACCTCACAAAGCTCTTCAACACACGATACCTTAACAGAACTATCGAGATGGAAATTCAACGATCCGTCAGATACCATTCATCTGTTTCGCTTATCTTTATGGATATTGATTACTTTAAAAATATCAATGACCGTTATGGTCATCTGGTGGGCAGTAAAGTCCTTGTCGAAATGGGCCAGCTCCTTCTGAAGAACCTTAGGACAGTTGATATTGTTACCCGATACGGCGGAGATGAGTTTGTCATTGTTCTCCCACAAACACCACCAAGTGCTGCAACACAGATCGCTGAAAGAATACGAATTTCGATTGAGAAGAATGTCTTTATGAAAAAAGAAGGCTATTCTCTTAAAATGACTGCGAGCTTTGGAGTGACATCTTATCCGGAAAGTGCAAAATCCAAGGAAGAACTCATAAAACTTGCAGATGAGGCAATGTACAAAATAAAATACCAAAGAGGAAACGGCGTTTATGCTATAGTATAATCCAATATGGCGCTCTTTAATTACGCAACAAAAGAGATCACCATTAAAGTAGTCTATTATGGTCCTGGTTTGAGCGGGAAGACAACAAACCTTCAATACCTCCATACCGTGCTTGAACCTGATCGAAAAGGAAAGCTCTTATCTCTTGCCACAGAGACTGACAGGACACTCTTCTTTGATTTCATGCCTGTTGATTTCGGAAAGATAAAAGATTTCTCCATACGGTTTCAGCTCTATACCGTCCCAGGCCAGGTAAGATATAATGCGACCCGGAAACTCGTCCTGAAAGGTGCTGATGCAATTATCTTTGTTGCAGATTCTCAATACGAGATGAGAGACCAGAATATCGAAAGCCTGAAAAACATGAGAGAAAATCTCATTGCGAACAACATCAAGCCTGATGATATCCCCATAATCCTGCAATATAATAAGAGAGACCTGCTGAATATTATGTCTATCAATGAACTGAACGAAGATTTAAACGAAGGAAGGAGATATGAATATATAGAGGCGATAGCCATAAACGGAGTCGGCGTTGAGGATTCATTTCAACGGATAACTCAACTTGTTATCGATACTATTGCTAAAAAGTATGGTATTAAGATAGAGACTGCTGCAGCGGTTGCAGATGTAAAAGAAAAACCTGCCCCAAAACCTCTTGATGAAGAACCCGTCTTGCAACCACAATGGATGGAACAGGATACTTTACAAAGGCCTGAGCCATCAAGGGCTGTTTCGGAAACTGTTCTGCCCTCCACAGTTTCAATAGAGAAACTGGACGATAAAGTTGAAAACATAGGAAACAGAGTAAATATGTTGATAAATCGTTTTCAGGAAATCTCGGACTCTCTAAAAGGAACCAGTAAGGAGATTTCAGAAGCCCTGAGAGAGATAAACGAAGTGATTAGAGATATTAAAGAAAGAGAAAAGGAACCAAAAGAGAAACACGAGACAAATGCTCTCCTCAGGGATATAAAAGAGAGTTTCGAAAAACTAAAAACGAAGAAGCGTTGGTTCAGCTTTTTTTAAACCATCTCTAATGTCCTGATAAGGGCCTCAGCCTTTTTGAGTGCCTCATAATACTCCCTTTCAGGGTCTGAGTCAGCAACGATGCCGGCACCTGCCTGTACATATGCCATTTCACCTTTCAGAACAAATGTCCTGATCACTATATTGAAATCTATATTCCCTGCAAAACTGATGTAACCTATTGATCCAGTATAAGGCCCGCGACATACTGGCTCAAGTTCATCGATGATCTCCATACATCTTACCTTGGGAACACCTGTTATCGTTCCACCTGGGAATGCAGCCTTTATTACATCAAAACAGTCCTTACCCTTTGCAAGACGGCCTGTTACATTTGAGACTATATGTATAACATGCGAATAATCTTCAGTAATCATAAGTTCATCAACGTGCACTGAACCATAATATGAAACCCTTCCAAGGTCATTCCTTTCAAGGTCTATCAGCATAATATGTTCTGCCCTCTCCTTCTCATTTAATAAGAGATCTGCACGCATCACCTCATCTTCCTTGCTGTCTTTCCCTCTTGGTCTTGTACCTGCAATAGGCCTTGTCTCAACAATCCCATCTTTAACCCTTAAAAGCCTTTCAGGCGATGAACTTACTATCTTGTAATCTCCAAAATCGATAAATGCTGCAAAGGGTGATGGATTTATAGAGCTCAATATCCTGTATAGGCTCCATGGGTTTTTGTCTCTGATATGTGCTGAAACCCTTTGTGACAGGTTCGCCTGAAAGATATCCCCTGCTGCTATATATTCTTTAGCCTTCTTTACAATATCCATATACTCATTCTTTTTCATTTCATAGATAATCTCTATGTTTCGTTTGGAGTTTGGAGTTCGGAGTTCGGAGTTTAGATTTTTACTTGAAACTTGAAACTTGAAACTTGAAACTTTTTTATTTATTTCCTCAATCTCATGGGCTGCCTCATCGTATTTCTCTGACCAATCCACTTCATCTTCCCCTGAATCTCTTGCCCCAGGACAGACGATAATCCAGCACTTTTTATTCAGATGATCAAAGGCAATGAGTTTATCTATCATCAAGAAATGTGCATCAGGTAAATTCAGATCATCAACAGTATTTTTTGGCACTCGTTCAAGATACTGGACAAAATCATAACTCAGAATCCCTACAGCGCCTCCCTGAAAAAGGGGAAGATTTTCAAAAGACATTTGTCTGTAAGAATGAACAAGTTTCTTTAGTATGCTCAGTGGCTTGCCAAAAAATATATTTTTTTGATCCATTAATCCCCTCATCCCCCCTTTACGAAAGGGGGGTAAGGGGGGATTAATTTCGATTTCTATATATCCATTTTTCACTTTCAATATCAGGTACGGATCAAACCCGACAAAAGAAAACCTTGCAATTTTCAAGGGACCTTTGATGCTTTCGAGGAGAAAACTATTAGGAGAGGCTAATGGTTCATACACTAAATATGGAGGTATATACGCTATTTCTTCATAAAGTGGTGGGATTTTTCCATTCTTTATAATCTGAACAAAATCCTTTTTTGAAGGCGTAATCATATCCTTAAATCCAAAACTTAATAAATTTAGAAAACCACAGAGAACACGGAGCCATATTTGATTTCTATAAGATTATAAACATAATTGTTTCACATAAAAGAGTGCACAGAGAAAAACTTAAACAGGCTGTTTTTCTTTTATTTTTAATATATTTCTCTGTGTCCTCTGTGGTTAATTACATCATTAGGGTAAATTAGGCAGCAAGTATCTCAAGGTTTATCAGCTCAATTGCCTTCACAGGATCAGCATGTTTAAGTATTCCCCTCCCCATAACAAGATAATCACTACCCGCTC
>JAGUWT010000171.1 GCA_020062205.1 Thermodesulfovibrionales bacterium | reverse complement strand
TCCTATCCTGAGATAGGATATAATTACAAGAAGATGTAAAAGCTGTACAAAGGAGGGAAATAATATGAATAACAACAGAGGAATAACACTTACAGAATTAATAATTGTAATTGCGATTATAGGAATCCTTGCAGCGATTGCAATACCAGCTTATATCGGCCAACAGACGAGGGCGGCAAGGACCGAGGCATCCAGTAACCTTGAAGCTTTAAGGCTTCTTGAGGAGCAGTTTTTTTCAGAAAGGGGGCAATATGCACCTCCAGCAGGAGCTGCGGGAGCAGACCAGCCCGGCAACATTGCTCTCATTCAGGCACAACTTCCAGGTTTCAGGCCAGGCACAGGGACGAGTTTCAGCTACCAGATATTACGGAATAATCAGTTAAACGTACCAGTAACCAATCCGCCCACATGGGCAGCATCTCCTGCTGGCACTTTGTGCTTTACAGCCATAGCCACAGGGAATACAGGTACAAGGGTCGCCAATGAAATATATGCCATAGACTGCAACAACAACAAGAACTTCTGATATTTGACTTTTATAACAGGGTAGAATTGCTATATTTTATCTCTCTCAAGGTATGTGCTTATATGTTTAGCAAATTCTCTTAGATCATTCAGGCGATATAAAAGAAAGTTGTAGAGCAATCCATAGTCAATACCTGTATATTCATGGATAAGAATGTTTCTGAAGCCCGCTATTCCTTTGATTCTTCTGGCAAAATCAGAAGGGATTACCGCTTCATCACCCAATATTCGTATAATGTCTTCGTTGTCCTCTGGTGTTTCGAACCCTTTTTCTGCAATTATATGGTTTCCTATATCTAAAATACACTCTATGGCAACCTGGAGATTCCTCTCAACCGCACTCAATAACACATCGTTAGAAGTCAAATCCTCAAAAGGAACCTTACTTGACTGCTGAAGTATCTGGAGTGTCTTTTCTAACCTTTTCAATCGAGTATTTATGACTTCCCGTGAAATAACCAAAGTTCCCGCTCCTTATCTTTTCATGGAGAATTCTGTCTTGCACCTTCCTGAGATAAATGGTGTCAAGATAATGCATTGTGGCGCATGCTACATATTGTATGCGGTTTTCCTCATTTTTTGAAAAAAGCAACATGCCTTTTTTAATAACCTCATGAGAAAGCAGGGGAGGCGCAGTGTTCAGAATGACCACATCAATCCGGTCGAAAGAAAGAAGCTCTATCATGTCATTGATGATGCTCAGTTTTATATCTCCATAGTTTTTGCTGTCAATGTTATCTCTCAAGAGCACCGCAATATCAATATCGCTTGATTCAGTCACCACTCCAGTAACACATGAGCCAAAGAGATATGCAAATAATACATCCCGCGATTCACTTAAGGTTTGTGAAAGGATATTTCTAAGATAGTTTGACGTTAAGGGGTCCTTTGAGTGGGTCCTTATATCATTCATGTTGTTTTTTCCTCCTAATTAGCCCTCGATAAAGCAACATGCCTTTTTAAACTCGTATTCCCTGTAGTCTTGCTACAGGGTGTCCGATAATCCCCTCCCGTCAAGGGAGGGGAGATTTTTGATACCTTGCAGTCTCTGCCGCAGGGTTGTTCATCAGAGATAATGATTAATCCTGTTAACAACCGCTTCTTTCATAACAGTATGTTATTAAAAAGGGGTCTAAAAGTAAAGGAGGTTGCAAAAATATACCTCCCCCCATATAATATGCTTAAGGAGATAAGAAATGCCAGCCACTTTACAGATAGAGAAAAAAAAGACGTATACTTACAAAGATTATGAAAGACTCCCTGAAGGTGCACCATATCAACTTATAAGAGGAGAACTTGTTATGACACCATCACCAATACTGTATCATCAGGATATTTTAGGAAATATATTCTTTAAACTTAAAAAATTCATTGAAGATAAAAATTTAGGGAAAATATACATTGCACCTATAGATGTTTATTTCTCTGAGACAGAAACCTATCAGCCTGACATTATATTTATCACAAATGAGAGACTTAGCATTATCAGTGAAAAAAAGATTGAAGGTCCACCTGATCTTGTAATTGAAATCCTATCGCCTGCAACCGCCTACTATGACCTTAGGATTAAAAAAGACACATATGAACAAAGTGGTGTAAAGGAATACTGGATAGTTGACCCAATACAAAAGAAGATAGAAGTCTTTATTAATAAAGAAAGTAAATTTGAACTATTTACTACTGCTACGAGTGAGGGTGAAGTAAAATCAGAAACCCTCAATGGTTTTAATATAGCTTTAAAAGAGGTTTTTGTGTAAATTTCTCTGGCTATTTTCTTTATCTTCCTACCTGTTTATAAGTGTCCATTCTCTTCCTCTGTGGTTATTTTAAATTGCATTTTCAGTTAAAATATCAGGATGTCAGAAAGAAAACTGATAATCGAAGGTGCAAAACAGAATAACCTCAAAAACATTAACCTCAGCCTGCCTCATAACAAGGTCATAGCAGTAACAGGGGTATCTGGTTCGGGAAAATCCTCCTTAGCCTTTGACACAGTCTTTGCCGAAGGTCAGTGGAGATTCATAGAATCCCTTTCTACATATGCAAGGCTTTTCCTTGAAAAACTTGACAGGCCTGATGTTGACGCAATTCATAATATAAGGCCGGCGATAGCCCTTCAACAAAAGAATCCTGTACGTGGGTCGCGTTCAACCGTTGGGACACTGACAGAGATTTATGACCTCTTCAGGCTCCTGTATTCGAAAATAGCAACACCCTACTGTCCTGCCTGTGGTAAAGAAATAAGGATGTGGGATCCTTCACAGGCGGTTTCTGAACTTGTAGAAAAACATGCAGGCGAAAAGGCAATTATAGCCTTTGAGACAAAGGAGTCAATAGATGAACTGAAAAAACGAGGCTTCTACAGGGTATGGCTTGATGGTGAGGTCAAGGACATTTCAGATTTTAGATTTCAGATTTCAGATTTTAACAATCATAAATCAAAAATCAAAAATCAAAAATCTTACGATATCGTCCTCGACAGACTTGTGATAAAGGATGAATCGAGACTATCAGACTCCATAGAAATGGCCTGGAGAGAAGGGAATGGTAGGATAAAAGTTATTATTGTTGGGAACAGTGAGCAAGAAAAGACAGCAGTGAGCAGTGAGCAGTTAGCAGGCAGTGAAGGACTAACCGCTAACCGCTATCCGCTAACAACTCTTACTTTCTCTTTAGAAAATGCCTGTGATGAATGTAATATCGAATTGCCCCGACCATATCCCCTTTTTTTCTCCTTCAATCATCCGGTTGGAGCCTGTCCTATGTGTAAGGGATTTGGCAATATTCTTAAATATGATGAAGATTTAATCATCCCTGATAAGATGCGCTCATTGTCAGAGGGAGCTGTTGAGCCATGGAATAAGCCCGCATACAGGTGGTGGAAGGAACAACTAATCAAGAATGCCCGTAAAAAAAACATTGATATCAATAAACCATACTCCGAATTTTCCGAGAAAGAAAAAGAAGTGCTTTTCAAGGGAGGCAGCAGTTTTTACGGAATAGATGACTTCTTCGAAGATATGGAAGGCAGAAGGTACAAGCTCCATGTAAGGGTATTCCTGAGCCGATACAGGAGACCTGTTACCTGTTCACAATGTAATGGCAAGAGACTGAGGAATGAAGCTCTTGCATACAAACTCTCAGGATTTGATGTTACAGAGCTTTGTAGAATACCGATATCAGATACTATCACCCTTTTTGAAAATCTGGATATTTCTCCTTTTCAAAGGGATATGGCAAAGGAGATTCTAAGACAGATTCGTATGAAACTCGGGTTCCTCCAGCAAGTGGGTCTTGATTACCTGAGCTTGAGCCGTGATGGAAGGACACTTTCTGGTGGTGAATACCAGAGGGTTAACCTCTCAAACCAGCTCGGATCTTTTTTAACAGGGACATTATATGTGCTTGATGAACCGACTGTTGGGCTCCATGCAAGGGATACAGAAATCATTGCAAATATTATGTCAGAGCTTTCAAGACTTGGGAACACGATCCTTGTTGTCGAACATGACAGGCAAATTATCAAGTCTGCAGACTGGATAGTTGAATTAGGCCCGGGAGGCGGTCATCTGGGTGGAGAGGTTGTCTTTTCAGGCCCGAAAGACGAATTCCTCAAGACAGATACCCTTACATCACGTTATATACAGGGGAAAGATAAAATAGAATATCCATTCAGGCACCGGAATTCATATATCAGACTTCAATCGAATAAAAAACTTATTCTCTACGGTGCCACAGGCAACAACCTGAAATCTGTTCATCTTCAGATACCGCTTGAGACCCTGACGACGGTCACCGGAGTTTCAGGTTCAGGCAAAAGCAGTCTTATTGTAGAAACACTGTACAGGACATTAGCCAGAGAATTCAAGATTGAACGCGAGCCCTCCTTGCCATATGAAAAGATTGAAGGGAAAGGGTATCTTAAGGGGGTCAAGCTCATAGACCAGTCTCCCATAGGACGAAGTCCACGTTCAAATCCTTTGACCTATTTAAAGATATTCGATCAGATAAGAAAGCTCTTCGCTGAGCAGGCAGAAGCAAAGGCCTATGGGTATGGTCCAGGATACTTCTCCTTTAATGTATCTGGTGGCAGGTGTGAAAAATGTAAGGGAAGCGGATACGAACGGTTAGAGATGTATTTCTTTGAGGATCTTTACATAAAATGTGAAGAATGTGGGGGGAAGAGATATAAATCTGAAACTCTGCGCGTCACGTATCGAGGCAAAAATATCGTAGATGTTCTGAACATGACCGTAGATGAAGCAATAGCCCTCTTTTCTGATATACCACAGATAAAAAATAAGCTGTCACTCATGAAAGATATCGGCCTCGGTTATATCAGGCTCGGCCAGCCTGCAACAACATTTTCAGGTGGTGAGGCACAGAGGCTCAAGATATGTGCTGAGTTTGTTAATCTCCCTTTAAAATCCCCCCCCTCCCCTCTTTGTAAAAGGTGGGAGGGGGGGGATTTAGGGGGGAAGAGGGGGATTAACAGGGGACTTCTCTATATCCTCGATGAACCGACAGTTGGCCTTCATTTCAGGGATGTTTCAGCACTCCTTGATGTTCTTCAAAGGCTTGTTGATTCAGGAAATACCGTTCTTGTTATCGAGCATAACCTTGATGTTATTAAGGCATCAGACTGGATTGTAGATTTAGGCCCTGAAGGTGGAGATAAAGGCGGCAGGATTATTTTTGAGGGCACCCCAGAAGAGATAATCCATGTGGAAGGTTCATATACCGGAAAGTATTTAAAAGTATGCTTTCCAGGCAGGACATAGTGATTTTACTTCGGGGACAGTCCCGATTCTACGACTCCACTTCGTTTCGTCCGTAAATCTGGGACAGTCCCCTCATGACTCGATCGTCATTCCGTGCTTGACGGAG
>JAGUWT010000085.1 GCA_020062205.1 Thermodesulfovibrionales bacterium | reverse complement strand
TATGACTTTCGGCAAAAGAATCCGCTCAAATACCATACCCTGGTTGTTCATCTAATTTTAGATTAAGCCAATATCTCATATTCTATGTGCACAAACAACAAGATGTCAATTTTGCAGATTTGATATAATCTGACATATGCTAAAATCATGATACAAGGAGGTTATGATGGCAAGGAAGGCTTTATTGGTTGGTATCAACAAATACAAAATCCCTGGATCTGATTTGAACGGATGCATAAACGATGTGACAAATGTGAGGGATATCCTTCTGAAGTATTTTGGCTTTGATAGCAAAGAAATAAGGATATTGGTAGATGATCGGGCGGCGAAGAAGACCGTCCTCTTTCGTTTAAAATGGCTTGTAGATAAGGCAAGGAAGGGAGATAAATTGCTCTTTCATTATTCAGGTCATGGCTCTCAGATAGTGGACAGGGATGGTGATGAACTGAAGGATAGAATGGATGAGATCATCTGTCCCCATGATATGGACTGGGATGGGAATTTTATCACGGATGATGATTTAAGAAAGATATTCTCTGCTCTTCCCAATGGGGTTAACTTAGAGGTAGTACTTGATAGCTGTCATTCGGGGACGGGAACGAGGGAGATGATTGCTATTGGCAGTTTACCGATTGAGTTATCCCTGAAACCGAGATTTTTGCCGCCTCCTGTTGATATAGCCTGCAGGGCAGATGATGATATGGAAGTAAGAAGGCTTTTGAAGGGAAGCAATCCTTTAAACCATGTGCTTTTTGCAGGATGCAGGGATAATCAGACATCAGCAGATGCATATATAAAGGGCAGATATAATGGGGCATTCACCTACTACCTGTGTAAGTATCTGAGGGATATGCAGGGGAATGTTACAAGGGCTGAATTGATAAAGATGGTAAGGGCTTCATTGAAGTTCAATGGATACGGCCAGGTTCCACAGCTTGAGGCGCCAAAAGGAGAGAGGAGCAAGAAAGTATTAGAGTAAGGAGGTTATGCCATGCAATTATTTTTAGTCGTAGCCTTAATTTTAGCCATTCTTGTTGTCATTTTTGCAGTCCAGAATGCTATACCAATAGTAGTAAAAATTTTTATCTGGAAATTTGAGGGATCATTAGCGCTGGTGTTGTTATTGACCCTTGCCATGGGAGCTGTCATTGGGTTATTGGTATCTATGCCTGCAGTGATAAAAAGAAGCTGGAAGATCTCAAATCAAGATAAAAAGATCGAGGAGCTGGAAAGAAGTTTGCAAAGAAAGGCTGAAACACCACCATCAACACGGCCAGAATAATCAGATTATTTTCAATGTCTTGCTGAAAATTCTTTCGAGGTGGTATGCTTACCTATGAATTTATCACATGTTCAGAGACCAAGCCGCTATATTAATAGTGAAATTCATTCCATCCATAAAGAATCCTCCATAAAAGTTGCTCTTGCATTCCCTGATGTTTACGAGGTCGGGATGTCTCATCTCGGGCTCAAAATCCTTTACAAGATAATAAATGACATTCCCTATGCATCTGCCGAAAGGGTATTTTCTCCATGGCCTGACCTCGAGGCTGGGATGAGAGCAAAAGGGATACCTCTTTCATCCCTCGAATCAAACCGACCATTGAAGGATTTCGATATCATTGGTTTTAGCCTCCAGTACGAACTTTCCTATACAACAGTCCTGAATATGCTTTATCTCGGTGGTATCCCTTTAAGGTCATCAGATAGAGCGGATTCACTGACTACAGACTACTGGCCACTGATAATTGCTGGTGGACCATGTACTGTCAATCCTGCACCTATGTCCCCATTTATTGATGCATTTTTAGTTGGGGATGGTGAGGAGGCTGTAAAGGAGATACTTGATACATTTTACAGGTGGAAGGAATCCGGAGACAGGGGAAGGCAATCCTTGCTTATTGCACTCTCTGATATTGAAGGGGTGTATGTGCCCTCGATTCAGCGTTCAGCAGTTAGCATTCAGCATTCAGCATCTCATCCTTTATCCTTCATCCCCCATCCTTCGTCCCCCGTCAGGAGGCGTATCATCCAGTCCCTTGATGATGCCCCTTACCCTGATAATCCAGTTGTACCATACACAACAATTATCCATGACAGGGTCAATATAGAGGTTTCGAGGGGATGCTCAATGGGCTGCAGGTTTTGTCAGGCAGGTATGATTTACAGGCCGGTTCGTGAAAGGAGCCCTGAAAGAGCCCTGGAACTCGCAGAGCAATCCCTAAAAAATACAGGTTACGAAGAGGTTGCATTTACATCCCTGAGCGCTGGAGACTATAGCTGTCTTTTACAGGTTGTGAAGGAATTTAACAAGAGATTTGCAAAGGATAAGATTGCCCTCTCCCTTCCCTCTCTCAGAGTAGCATCAATAAACCGTGATCTCCTGAGAGAGATTCGTATGGTGAGAAAGACCGGCTTTACGATTGCACCTGAGGCAGGCAGTGAGCGGCTGAGAAGGATAATCAATAAAGACTTCTCTGAAGAGGACTATGAAAAGGCCCTCAGAACACTCTTTGAAGAAGGCTGGCTTAACCTCAAACTCTATTTTATGATAGGGTTACCTTCAGAGACGGAAGAAGATATAGAGGCAATTCCCGAGATGGCGATGAAGGCGCTGAAAATTGCTAAAAATCATACAGGGAGGTATGTCAATATAAACGTAGGGGTATCCCAATTTGTTCCAAAGCCACATACGCCTTTTCAGTGGTATGGGCAGGCTATGACTGAGGAACTGAGAAGGAAAAGGGACTTTCTCAAGGATGTTATTGGGAAGAAAGGCTTGAAGGTGAAGGGACATGACGTGGAGATGAGCCTCCTTGAAGCTACTTTTTCCCGTGGTGATGCAGGACTTGCCCCCCTTATCGAAAAGGCATGGTCTTTAGGTTGCAGGCTCGATGGATGGTCAGAGGTCTTTGACTTCAGGAAATGGGAAATGGCAATGAATTTTACAGGTATTGATGCATCAGAGTATGCAAGAAAGACCTATGAAAAACACGATACTTTTCCCTGGGATACCATAGATATCGGAGTAACAAAAGAATTCCTCTGGAAGGAAAATGAGAATGCCCTATCCGAGCAAATTACACCTGACTGCAGGAATCTCTGCCATAGCTGCGGACTGGGATGTAATCCCCCCACCCCCCCTTTAGTAAAGGGGGGTAAGGGGGGATTTGAAAAAGGGGGGCGAGGGGGGATTACTCGTCACCTATCACTAAGTACAGATACACGGCGGTTTAAGCCTGTAAAGATAAGAGTTGAATTCTCCAAGACAGGAAGATTGAGATACCTTTCACATCTTGAACTGGTAACGCTCATTCAGCGAGCAATAAGGAGGGCAGAGTTTCCAATCGAGTACTCAAAGGGCTTTCATCCATCTCCAGAGATATCCTTTGGTCCTCCGCTTGGGGTCGGAATTGCAGGGCTGTGTGAATATTTTGATATGAAAATAGTCCCGCCTTTTGATATAGTTATGAACAGGCGGAGATTGAACATGATACTGCCTGAAGGAATCCATGTGAAGGATATGGCGGCTATACCGGCAAAGACACAATCAATCAATAGTTTTATTACACGATACGAATATGAAATCAAAGGAGGAGATCTTTCGCACATTCAAGAGTTTTTATCAGCAAAAGAGATACCTGTCCAGAGGGAGAAACATATTGTAAACCTAAGGGCAATGCTTGAAGAGACGAGGCAGATAGATAAAAATACAATACGTTGCATCATTGTTGATCAGGGGGATATAAAGGTAAGACTCGGTGAGCTTCTTCACAGGGTCTT
>JAGUWT010000131.1 GCA_020062205.1 Thermodesulfovibrionales bacterium | reverse complement strand
TTGGCCCGGGGCCTGCCTCAGGATGGTACTGGACAGAAAAAATCGGAAGTTCAACATGTCTCATTCCCTCCTCTGTCCCATCGTAGAGATTCTTATGAGTGAGCTCAACCTGTCCATTCATGCTCTTGATATCAACACAGAAATTATGGTTCTGAGAGGTTATCTCTACTTTTTGGGTCTCGAGATCCATTACCGGATGGTTTCCTCCATGATGACCGAATTTGAGTTTATATGTCCTTCCTCCCATTGCGAGCCCGAGTATCTGATGTCCAAGGCAGATACCGAATAAGGACTTTTTACCAATGAGTTTCTTTGTATTCTTAATAGCGTAAGTAACTGCCTCAGGGTCTCCCGGGCCATTGCTCAAAAGTATCCCATCAGGATTTATATCAAGGACCTTTTCAGCAGGGGTCTTAGCAGGGACAACATATACATCAAAATGAGCATCCGCAAGGTTTCTCAGGATGCTGAACTTAACCCCAAAGTCATAGACTACTACAAAAAGTGCTGAGTGCTGAGTGCTGAGTGCTGAGTTTTTCACTTTTAACTTTTCACTTTTAACTCCTGTGTTAGCAGGTAGCCATTTCCATACACCTTCCTTCCACGAGTATGCCTTTTTTGACGTGACCTCTTTTACAAGATCAATGCCTACAATGCCAGGATGACTTCTCACTTTTTCGAGAAGGCTAGCAGGATCAAGATCAGTTGTTGAGATTATTCCCATCTGTGAACCATAGTCTCTTAAATGCCTTGTGAGTGCCCTCGTATCTATCCCTTCGATTCCAACAATCCCATATTCCTTTAAATAATCTGTTAATGAATTCAAAACTTTGAATTTTGAATTTTGAACTTTAAACTTTTCCGTCCTCCAATTGCTTGGGAAATCGAGATATTCCTTCACAATAAAGCCTTCAACCTTTGGCCCTTTCGTAGATTCTATATCCTCAGCATTCACACCATAATTACCTATCTGGGTATATGTCATGGTCACAATCTGACCTTTGTATGAAGGGTCGGTAAGGATTTCCTGATAGCCTGTCATGGAGGTGTTAAATACAACCTCTCCAATGGTTTCACCTTCGGCACCGAAGTTTTTCCCTTCAAACACTGTTCCATCTGATAAAACAAGCAATGCCTTCACCCCGTTAGAAAAATTTTCTAAAGGAGCAGGCCCGAACTTTCTAATGGGGTTCACTGCCATTCGTATATCCTTCCTTTAGAGATCGTAATGACAGGCATACCCTTCAGTATCCAACCACGAAAAGGAGTATTCTTGCCTTTTGACAGAAATCTATCTACTTCTACCGTAAATTCTCTGTTCATATCTAATAGAACGACATCAGCATTTGTATCTGTCTGTAAAGTTCCTCTTTTTATTCCAAGAATCCTGGCTGGATTCAAAGCCATCTTCTCAATAAGCTGGCCCATCGTTAAAATACCTCCTTCAACAAGCCTCAGACTCAATCCCAGTGCTGTCTCAAGGCCTGAGATTCCTGACGGAGACTTATCGAATTCCTGAAGCTTTTCATCCATGTGATGTGGGGCATGGTCAGTTGCGATCACGTCAATCGTTCCATCCTGCAGCCCTTCCTTTATAGCCTTGATATCACGCTCTGTCCGTAAAGGAGGATTTACCTTGGCATTTGTATCATAGCCAGTTACAGCATCTTCAGTGATGCTGAAATAATGGGGGCATGTCTCTGCTGTGACATTTACCCCCCTTTTCTTCGCATCCCTGATTAATTTCACTGAGCCCTCTGTTGATACATGCGCAATATGAAGCCTTCCCCCTGTGAGTTTTGATAGGGAAAGGTCCCGGTAAACCATTATTTCCTCAGCCTCTGAAGGAATTCCCTTGAGACCGAGAGTCACTGAAAGCAGCCCTTCATTCATCACCCCATCTTCAGATAGGGTTAAATCCTCACAGTGAGAGATTATAGGAACATTGAAAGCCTTTGAATACTCAAGTGCCCTTCTCATCATCAGGCTGTTCATCACTGGACGGCCATCATCAGAGAATGCAATACACCCCTCATTCCTCATTGTGCCAATCTCAGCAAGTTCTTCGCCTTTCTGTCCTTTGGTTATTGCACCAATAGGAAGGACGGTGCAATGGCCTTCTTGTGCAGCTTTTCTTATTATGAATTCTGTAACACTTGCATTGTCATTGACAGGGTATGTATTCGGCATGCAGCATACGGTTGTAAATCCCCCTTTTACTGCAGCTTTCGTCCCTGTTTTTATGGTTTCCTTATATTCAAACCCGGGATCCCTTAAATGAGTGTGCATATCAATCAATCCTGGCAAGACATAAAGTCCGATAGCATCGATAGTTCTGTGTGCAGAGCTCGAGGTGCTGAGTGCTGAGTGCTGAGTGCTGATTTCTTTGATCTTCCCATCTTCAATGAGAATATCCCCAACTCCATCTATCCCTTGAGATGGGTCTATAATATGTCCATTTTTGATTATTATCTTCACCCCGTTAGACCTCTCTTTAAACGATTCCTGAGATATCGCATACCCATCCCTGATCTTAAATAATACCGCGCAGGTCTAACGGGGCTCATCTTTTCACTCCTGCAAGGAGATACATTACTGCCATCCTGACTGCAAGGCCATTAGTAACCTGTTCGAGGATCACTGACCTTGGACCATCTGCAATCTCTGACGTGATCTCAATCCCTCTATTCATGGGGCCGGGATGCATCACAATAGCATCATCTTTCGCGAGAGAAAATCTTTCTGCTGTCAGCCCCCAGTTTTTGGAATACTCCTCTGTGGATGGAAAAAAACCCTTGCCCTGTCTTTCCATTTGTATCCTTAGCATGATCACAACATCAGCATCTTTTAAACCTGCTTCCATGTCATGAAAAACTTCAACACCAGTCCCTCTTATTTCTTCTGGTATTAAGGTTGGAGGACCAATCAACCTCACCCTTGCACCAAGTTTTGTCAAGCAGTAGATATTTGATTTTGCAACCCTGCTATGGATTATGTCTCCCACAATTGCTATTTCAAGACCTTCAATCCTTCCCTTCTTTTCTCTTATGGTAAAGGCATCAAGGAGCGCCTGGGTCGGGTGTTCGTTCGTTCCATCTCCAGCATTTATCACTGATGCCCTGAGTTTTTTAGCGAGGAGATGTGGTACCCCTGCTGAGGAATGTCTTATGATGATGAAATCTGCACCAAGGGCCTGGACAGTCAAAGCTGTGTCAATCAGACTCTCTCCCTTAACCACACTACTCGTTGGTACCGAGAAGTTTATGACATCTGTGCTCAACCTCTTTGCTGCAAGTTCAAATGATGTCCTTGTCCTCGTTGATGGTTCAAAGAAGAGGTTTACAGCAGTCTTTCCCCTGAGGGTAGGAACCTTTTTAATATCCCTTCCGAGCACATCTTTAAAACCTGCAGCAGTATCGAGGATTAAGTTTATCTCATCCTTTGAAAGTTCCTTTATCCCAAGCAGGTCTTTTCTATTTAGCATTGCTTATCTCTCAGTGTCCACCTTTTCCAGTATTACCCTGTCTTCCAATCCTTCTTCCTCGAGATGAACTTCAACTGTTTCACTCAATGCCGTGGGAATGTTTTTACCAACATAGTCAGCTTTTATAGGAAGTTCCCTGTGCCCCCTGTCAATTAAAACCGCTAGCTGGATAGCAGCAGGTCTTCCGAGGTCAATCAAGGCATCCAGTGCTGCCCTGATTGACCTGCCCGTAAAGAGAACATCATCAACAAGTATTATTTTTAAATCTGTCACCTCAAAAGGAACTTCAGTTTTCCTGATAACAGGCTGTTCCTTTCTTATATTCAAATCATCCCTGTAAAATCCAATATCGAGGAGACCGACAGGAATATCCTTTTTTTCAATATCTTTAATCTTTGAGGCAAGCCTCCTTGCAAGATGCACTCCTCCTCTTTGTATCCCAACAAGGCCAAGCCTTTCTATACCTTTGTTCTTCTCTATTATTTCATGGGCTATCCGTGTCAAAGCCCTGTCAATATCCTTCTTATTCATTAATTCCTTAGGCATTTTCACCCCATAAAAAAACCTTCCCCTCATCGAGAGGAAGGTTCATTCAGTCTTTAAAGATTTAATCACGCTACTCCTTACCTTTCCAGCCTCGCCGGGCTATTTTTAAAGGTGTTATAATTAAACCATAAACCTGAGAATGATGTCAAATCATCCTGCTTTTGTAGTAATTTTGTAGTAATATAGAATCCATGGAATTTCAATATAAGCCGCACTTTTATAAATTAAAAAAGAAAGGAGACAAAGATAAGTCCAGATAAGGAACAGCCAGAGAGAAAAAGGAATCGGCGGCATTTATTACATCCAGGGATACCCTTGACGGTGCTTATCCAGGGCTTATTTTAGGTATTAATGCAAGACGTCTGGGGATGGAGGCTACTGTCTTTTATACCTTTATGGGAATTAATGTCATTCGTAAAGGATGGGCAGAAAAGGCTAAATTCCATCCACCAGGACTCATGGGTGCAATACCTGGAATGACAGCCATTGCCACATGGATGATGAAAAGCAAGATAGGAAAGGCTCAGGTGCCGACCATTCCTGATCTACTGGAGATGGCTATGCTTGAAGGTGTAAAGTTTGTAGCTTGTAAGATGACTGTTGATATGATGGGGTTAAAACAAGATGATTTTATTGAAGGTGTAACCATACAGGCTGCCGAAGATTTTCTCAAGCATGCGAAAGACTGCAAGGTCCTCCTGTACACATAGGAATTTTTTCTTTTCAATGCATACCGCATACACGATGAGGTCCATGATTTTGAGAGAATTCGGATTTTTACCTTCCTACCTAATGCGGCAGAGACCGCAGGGTATCTATGAATTTCATAACTATACCAAATGCCGTCATTCCCCGACTTGATCGGGGAATCCAGTGCCTTAATGTTCTGGAT
>JAGUWT010000194.1 GCA_020062205.1 Thermodesulfovibrionales bacterium | reverse complement strand
TATAATACCAATTTTCTCTATGTATTTCTCTCATATTCCTGACCTTTTCAGCTGCCGGAGCGTTTGGGTGTATAGCCCATCTTCTCCAGCGATGCCATGAGCGCGTCGCAGTGGGCGCCCTGTATTTCAAGGGTGGTATCCTTGACTGTGCCGCCGGTGCCGAGCTCCGCCTTCAATTGCTTGAGAAGAGCCTCTCTTTCCTTCTGCGGCATCTGAAGTCCCTCGATAACAGTAACGGACTTCCCTCCCCTGCCTTTCCGTTCAAGCCGTACAGTCACCTTCTGCTGTGAAGGACGCACGCTTGACGGGAGCGCCTTTTCAACGGGCTTCTCCTTCCGGGGGATTGCTTTGTCTGTGGAGTAGACTAATTTCGTCTTTTCATCGGACATGATTTCATTGTAGCATGAGAGGGATTCCCTAAATGTGTATAAGAGGTATTTGAGGGAGGCCTACCTGTAGCTGTCCTTGCGGGATTCGGCAGCCAACATAAATACAATGTGCTCTTTTTCGCCGATTTCATAAAAGAAACGATAACTGCCGATCCTGTACCGCCAGGTCTCAGGCTCATAATTCTTTAGTTTTTTAATGTTTTTCCCGAGATAGGGGTTGTTCCTGAGTTGAGGATAGACAAATTCTGAAAGTTTTTTCCTGATCCTCTCGCTCTGTCCCCTAAAGTTCCCGGCAAGATCCTCAATAAACTGATCGGTCTCAAAAATCCTGAATTTAACCAACCATCCGGCCTTTCTTCAGCATTGCATGGCTATGGCCTCTTTCGAGCTTCTTGAGCAGCCGGGTATTTGAAAAGATTTCCTCCATTTCAAAATCATCGGCCAGCATTTCCTCATCAAGCTTTTCCAAAGCAAGGGTCTCTATCATATTAGCAATGCTCCTGTTATCCTCAGAGGCAGCTCGATTGAATTTTTCATAAATCTCATCTCGCAGTCGCAATGTTATGGTTTTCGGCATGTGCATTCACCTTCCTTCACTTTAATTCTATATTACTTTAATTCATTCTCATGAGATTTTCAAGTCAGTGTTCTTTGTAGTGCAAAAGAGCAGAAGAGTAAAAGTTACTGGTCTGAGAAGAAAGCTTTAGGGTCGGTCTTGAAATGTTGAATTTTACTGAATGTAACCCTGATCTCTGAAATCGAGGGATCCACATTGGTTGCTCCTGATTCAGGATAGGTTTTTATAACAACAGGTGATGTTTCTTCTCTACTTATATGGGCTGATTGACCAAGAGGTACAAACGTGGCCAACATGATAACAATCAAAACCATAACACCATACAGTTTCATATTCATATTGTAATTGAAAATTGTCCGGATTACATAAATTTGACAAAGTAAACCATTTTGTCTGAATATAAAGCAGGGTCAGTGATAGAGAGGAGATGTATGAATTGGTATGCTATCTATACAAAGCCTAAAAATGAAGATTCTGTCGCCTCTCGCCTTCAGAATAGAGGCATTGCTGTTTTAAACCCAAAACTCAAATTAAAAAAGTATAAACGGAATAAACTCATTGAGGTTATTGAGCCTCTTTTCCCCTGTTACCTTTTTGCAAACTTCGACAAAGATAAATACTCCCATCTCATCATGTACACAAGAGGTGTGAGATATATTGTTGGGAAGGATAACCCTGTTGTTGTACAGGATGAGATTATTCAAACAATCAGAGAAAATATGGAGGATGGGGATATCATAATCATACCGCCTCAGAAATTCGAAAAAGGTGACAGGGTTCTCATAAAGAATGGGCACTTTAAAGACTTCTATGGAATTTTTGAAAGAGAGACAAAAGGCAACGAACGGGTTTTGATTCTTCTCGAAGCACTTCATTACAGAGTTGAGATTGATAGCTATTTTCTGTCAAAAACATAAACGATCTGCAGTTTCTATGGAATAAGACCATATTCTGCTCTTTTTGATATAATATGGGCTAAAAATCATGAGGTGAAAGGTTTGCGGATATTTCTTATTCTTTTTTTCAGTATAGTTCTTACTGTCCCGAGTGCTTCTGCTTCTTCATATGTAGATGTTACTGATGATGTTTACAATCTTCTGCTGCGGCTGGAAGCAGAGGGAGTTATAACGAGTGGTCTCCTTACGACAAAACCAATCAGTTATAAGGAAACAACAAGGCTGATACTTGAGGCGGAAAGAAATTCTGAGGAAGGGACTGCCCTTGTTCGAAGCCTTATTCAATCTCTAAAAGAAAGATTGAAAGCAGAACCCACTGATATGAATAGAGAAATTACATTCATCAAACCTCTTGATTTACCTTATGCCCGATACGTCTATGCTGATTCAGATCTTCAGTCATTATACTACAACATGGATGGAGATCATTATGAAAAAGGCTCGAATCTGAGAGCTGGCTTCTCTTCAAGAGCAGAGCTAAGAGGGCTTTCATTGCATATCAATCCAGAATTCAGATATTCAGATGATGGTAAAGATTTCATAGTTAGAAGGGCATATGGTGTCCTCAATTTCTCGGGATTAGCACTTACCGTCGGTAAGGATTCACAGTGGTGGGGACCAGGCTACCATGGATCGATACTCCTTTCAAATAATGCTGAACCGCTAACTATGTTGAGGCTTACAAATCCCCATCCGGTTCTTCTCCCATGGATATTCAAATACCTCGGACCTTTTAGATTTACTGTTTTTGCCACAAGGCTTGAAAAAGATAGAAATGATGTTCCAGAGCCCTATCTATGGGGAATGCGGTTAAACTTTAAACCACACCCTTACCTTGAGGTAGGACTTGAAAGAACAGCCCTCTTAGGTGGGAAGGGGCGTTCTGAGGACATGAGTACATGGTGGAAGAGTTTTACAGGAAAGGGGGAAAATGAACCCGGCATTGAGGCAGGTGACCAGAGGGCAGGGTTTGATATGAAATTAACTCTACCACTTAAATGGCAGCCATTACAGCTTTATGCTGAGGCTGCAGGAGAAGATGAGGCTGGAGGATTGCCGTATAAATGGGCATACCTTGCAGGGATATATTTACCGAGGGTACTCAACTTTGAAAGGATTGGTTTCCGTGCTGAGTATGCAACAACCCATGTAAGCGGTTCACCTGATGTCTGGTATTCTCATCATATATATACCTCAGGCTACACATACAAAGGCAGGATAATAGGACACCATATGGGCACTGATTCAAAGGATATATTTATGGAGACCTCGTATCTTTTCCCTGAGAGGAAAGGAAGAATATCTATTTCTTACGATAAGGAAGAACACAACCTTTCATGGGCAATAAGAGAGAAAAAGGATGAG
>JAGUWT010000180.1 GCA_020062205.1 Thermodesulfovibrionales bacterium | reverse complement strand
TTTATTCTGTATTGTGTCAGGGCTTTACACTACCGTTATGCTATAATTTCAATTTATAGATGGTCTGTTAAATATTACAATTGAGGGAGAAGCAGAGATGGTACCAATGGTTGACTTGAAGAAACAGTTTCATGAGATTAGAGATGACATATTGAAAGTTCTGACAGAAGTACTTGAAAGTACCCAGTATATACTCGGCCCGAAGGTCTCTGAATTAGAAAGGAGAATAGCAGAGTACTATGCAGTATCACAGGCCGTAGGGGTTGCATCTGGCACCGACGCCCTTCATCTTTCTTTGAATGCACTTGGCATAGAAAAAGGGGACGAGGTTATTACAACCCCCTTCACTTTTTTTGCTACTGCTGAGGCAATTCTCTATACTGGTGCTACTCCTGTCTTTGTCGATATCGAACCTGATACATTAAACATAGATGTAAGCCAGATAGAGTCAAAAATAACGAAGGAAACAAAGGCGATTCTTCCTGTTCATCTGTTCGGTCTTATCGCTGATATGGAAGAGATCTTAAAAATAGCAAAAGAGCACAATCTGAAGGTGATCGAGGATTGTGCCCAATCCTTTGGTGCCGAGTTGAATGGTAAAAAGGCTGGAAGCTTTGGAGATGCAGGATGTTTCAGTTTTTATCCGAGCAAAAACCTCGGAGGATATGGAGATGGAGGGATCATAGCCCTTCATGATACAGCAGTCGCTGATGAAATAAGAAAATTGAGAAACCACGGTTCTAAAGGTTCATATATCCATGAGAGGATTGGATTTAACAGCAGGCTGGATGAAATACAAGCAGGCATCCTCCTCATAAAGTTGAATCATATCGATGAATACAACAGGAAGAGGCGGCAACATGCAGCCATTTATAACAAACTCCTTTCAGATACGGTAAGGTGCCCTGTTGAAAAGAAAGGCACCTATCATGTCTTTCAGCAATATACAATCAGAAGCCCGAAACGAGATGAGATACAGAAACGTCTGAAGGAAAATGGAATTTCATCTGTAGTTTATTATCCGGTGCCACTGCACCTCCAGGAGGCGTTAAGATTCCTGAATTATAAAGAAGGGGATTTTCCAATTGCCGAGAGGACAGCACGCGAGGTCCTTTCATTACCCCTCTATCCTGAACTTGAGGAATCAGTAATAATAAAGATATCTGAGATAATAAGGGCTATTGCGTAAACACGAATAGTGCATTATTTATGTAAATGAATACGGTTATGATCGTCACTGGTGAAAGCTCGGGTGAATTATATGGCTCACTCCTTGCAAAAGCACTGAAAAGCAAATGGCCTGATGTGCGTGTTATAGGGGTTGGTGGGGAGAGGATGAGTAATGCAGGGGTAGAACTCATTTCAAGGTTTTCATCAGCCTTTGGCCTTACAGAAGCGTTTTCAGCATATCGAGAAGTGAAGGCTACATTCGATAAGGCTGTGAATGCAATAAAGAAGGTTCGTCCTGATGTCCTTGTCCCGATTGATTATCCTGATTTCAACATCAGGGTAGCTAAGATAGCCAGGTCACTCGGGATAAAGATCTTGTATTATGTAAGCCCTCAGGTATGGGCATGGAGAAAAGGCAGGGTGAAAAAGATTGCAGAGATTGTGGACAGGATGGCTGTCATACTCCCTTTTGAAGAAGAGATATACAAAAAAGCCGGCGTTCCATGTGAATTTGTTGGTCACCCAATCCTCGAAGAGATTGAAACGGAACTCGTCACTCATCACTCGTCACTCGTCACTCGGAAGGCCGCCCTTGGCCTCGATCCAGATCGGCCACTCCTTTCCCTCCTTCCTGGAAGCAGGCCACACGAACTCAAAAGACTCTTGCCTTTGATGATAGATGTTGTAAGGCAATGGAAAAATGAATTCCAGGTTTACCAGTTCTGTATTCCGCTTGCTCCAAACATCGATGAGGATGAATACAATCCTTTTTTTGAAGCACTCAGACAGGAAGGCGTTGTCATTCAGAAGGGTGAATCGGTAAGGGTACTTGCTGCGTCTGATCTGGCAGTTATTGCCTCAGGTACTGCAACCCTTCAGGCTGCTTTCCTTGAGGTTCCAATGGTGGTAATATATAAGCTCTCTCCCATGACCTATTTCCTTGGAAGGCTTATTATAGATGTCAAATACATATCCCTGGTGAATCTCCTTTCAGGGAAGGGAGTTGTGACTGAACTCATCCAGCACAAGGCTAACCCTGAAGACATCACAAAAGAGCTGAAAAAGATTCTATTTGACATTCAATATAAAGAAAAGATACTCACCGATTACAGGCTAATCAAAGAACCCTTTTCAGGGAAGAGGGCTTCAAAGAGGGTTGCCGATATCATTGGAGAAATGGCAGGATGAAAGCACTCATAAGGATATTAAAACTCATCAAACCTTACTGGAGAAGGATTGTTCTTGCAGGGATAGCAAGCCTTATTGTCTCCGGGATTAATGGCGGACTTGCTTATCTTGTAAAACCGGCCCTCGATGGTATTTTCCTTGAAAAGAATAAGACCCTGCTGATTATTATGCCTGTTGCCATCCTGATACTGTATCTTCTCAGGGGTGTGTTCTCTTTTGTTCAGTCATATCTCATGAGAGCAACAGGCGCAAAGGTTGTCACGGATATGAGGAACAGACTTTTTGGACACCTCATGTATCTCCCTGTTGGACATTATAAAAAAGAATCCACAGGCTCAATCCTTTCTCGCGTAATCAATGACATTGGTGTGTTACAGGAATTACTTGCATATGCAATAAGAGACTTATTCGTTGAGAGTGGAACAGTAATTGTACTCCTATCAGTAGCATTTTACAGGAGATGGGACCTCGCCCTTATCGCAGTTACCGTGCTCCCTGCAGCATTTTATGGAGCTGGAAGGTTTGGAGAGAGATTAAAGAGGGTGAGCAGGAAGGCACAGCAGAAGATTTCAGTTATAACAGAATACCTGACAGAGTCATTTCGGGGCATCAAGATGATTAAGGTCTTTGGTCGTGAAGAAGACATCGTTAAAAAATTCACAGAGAAAAACCAGGACTTTTATAGAGAGCTGTTAAGGTCAGCAAGGCTTATGGAATTTACCTCTTTGTTTATGGAGTTTGTAGGCGGACTTGGTATTGCCTTCATCCTCTGGTACGGTGGAAGACTTGTGATAACAGGTGCAATAACACCTGGTGATTTCTTCTCTTTCCTTGCAGCAATATTTATGGTTTACACCCCTGCAAAGAGGTTGGCTTCTGCTAATAACGGCATACAGCGTGCAATGGCTTCCCTTGAGAGGATATCCGAGATAGAAAATAAGGAACAGGAGAAAGATGGCAGTGTGAAGGTTCCACCGATAAAGGGAAAAATAGAATTTAAGAATGTCTCTTTTGGCTATCCGGGTGTGTCACATGAAGTATTAAAGGACATAAATCTTACTATTCAAAAGGGAGAAATCCTTGCTATTGTCGGTAAGAGTGGGGTAGGAAAAACCACACTGATTGACCTTCTGCCAAGGTTTCATGATCCTTCAACAGGGGCTATTTATTTAGATAGTATCGATATATCAAACGCTTCATTGGAATCCCTGAGGGGACAAATAGGGGTTGTGAGTCAGGATGTTATTCTGTTTAATGACACAGTAAGGAACAATATTCAATTCGGCAGGCCTGATGCACGAGAGGAGGAGATTGTGAGCGCTGCAAAGGCTGCCTTTGCACATGAATTCATTTTAGAACTTCCCCATGGATATGATTCTGTCATAGGAGAGAGCGGTGTCAGGCTATCAGGCGGTCAGAGGCAGAGGCTTTCTATAGCCCGGGCTATCCTGAAAAATCCGCCGATATTGATTCTTGATGAGGCAACCTCATCTTTAGATACAGAGTCTGAGATGATAGTACAAAAGGCACTCGAAAATCTCATGGAAAACAGAACCACCTTTGTGATTGCTCACAGGATATCCACAGTCAGGCGTGCAACAAGGATTCTTGTGCTCGATCAGGGAAGGATTATTGAGTCAGGGACACATGAAGAGCTCATCGCAAAAAGTGGTATCTATAAAAAATTGTATGAGCTGCAATTCACTGACCAGGCCGCTGAATTTCTATAGAATGTACTTTATTTACAGTCTCATATACATCATTGTCTTATCCTTTTTATTTCCCTTCGAGTATCTCAAAAGACCAAAGGAATTAAGGAAACGATGGCTCAGAGAAAAATTCGGTATTCTTAATTCATCCTTCGTCCCTCATTCTTCATCCTTCATTATCTGGGTTCATGCAGTATCTGTCGGAGAGGTTATGGCAGCATTACCACTGCTAACAAGGCTGCGGAAGCGGTTTCCTTCAAAGAATATCATCCTATCAACAATCACTGATACCGGACAGAAGGTTGCAAGGGAAAGGGCACCTAAAGGAACAACAGTTATCTATCTCCCATTTGATATTCCCCTCATCCTGAAGGCAGTCGTGAAAAAGGTGAGACCTGAGATTTTAATAACCATTGAGACCGAGCTATGGCCAAATATGTTCAGGATATTTAAAACAAATAACATCCCTGTCATCCTGCTCAATGGAAGGATTTCTGAGAAGTCATTCAAAGGATATAAGAAGATATCCTTTTTTATGAAGAAAGTCCTCTCATACGTGGATACATTTGGGATGCAGGGCGAATCAGATGCTGAAAGGATAAAGAGCCTCGGCGTTGATGAAAGCAGGGTTATGGTTACAGGTAATTTCAAATTTGACACACGCCCACCTTTACAGGTTCCAGAATGGACTGAGAAAATAGGGAAGCCTGTTATCATCGCAGGAAGCACACATGAAGGAGAAGAGGAATTTCTTGTTTCTACATACGACAAACTGAAAAAAGACTTCCCTGACCTCAATCTTATCATTGCCCCGCGACATCCTGAGAGGTTTAAAGAGGTTGAAGATATGCTTAAATCAAAAGGAATCCCATTTATAAAACGCTCAGTCCTCAGCACTCAGTCCTCAGCACTCAGTCCTCAGCACCCAGTCCTCAGCACTCATCCTTCATCCTTCATCCTTCAGCCCTCATCCTTCATCCCTTTGGAGGGCGTTGTTATTTTGTTAGACACTGTTGGTGAACTCTCAGCAGTGTACGGCATATCAGACATAGCAATCATCGGGAAAAGTTTTAAGGGATATGGAGGCCAGAATCCCCTTGAACCCGCATACTGGGGGAAGCCAATAGTATGCGGACTACACATGGAGAATTTCCCTGTTATCAAGGATTTCTACAATGCGGGTGCGGCTCTTGAGGTTAATGAGGAAGGACTCTATTTGAAATTAAGAGAGTTCCTCCTTTCTCCTGAAAAGGCAAAAGAGATTGGCTTAAGGGCACAGCAATTATACAGAAAAAATGCAGGGGCTGTCGAAAGGGCAATGGAGATTATTGAACGGTATATATCTTAATCCGAAAAAATACATTCATGAGCAAAATGCTCACAAAGAAACATGGAAAATGTCTCAAACAATATCTGCACATTCTCAACAACTGTTTCGGAGCAAACTACACTTGAAAAAACACAGAGGTCACAGAGACGACAGTTAGAAAGGATGAAGGATGAGG
>JAGUWT010000088.1 GCA_020062205.1 Thermodesulfovibrionales bacterium | reverse complement strand
GGGAAACTGTATGACACAATGATTGCATCATATCTGTTAAACCCGAACAAACCGAACCACTCCCTTGAAGATGTTGCAATCGAATACCTCTCATATAAGAAAAAAGACCTGACCGAGGTGCTGAATAAAAGGGCATCTATTGCTGATATCCCCCTTCAAGAGGCAACCACGTATTCTTCAGAAAATGCAGTGATTGCATTTGAACTAAAAGAGATTTTATTTGAAAAGATGTTGAAAGAAGCACATCTTGAGAGTGTCTATTTTGAAATCGAGATGTCTCTTATCAATGTCCTTTCAGATATCGAAAGAACCGGGGTAAAAATAGACATCGTTGCACTCAATGATATTTCAAAAGAACTTGAGAGAGAGCTCGATTCTATTCAGAAGAGAATCTATTTTCTCTCCGGCGAAGAATTCAATATCAATTCACCAAAACAACTGAGCAGGGTTTTATTCCATACCCTTGGCCTCAAGCCGGGGAAAAAGACAAAGACAGGCTTTTCAACAGAGGTTGGTGTACTGGAAGAGCTTGCAGCATCCCATGAATTGCCACACGAGATACTGAACTGGAGGAGCCTGAACAAGCTTAAGACAACCTATGTGGATGTGTTACCAACACTTATCAATCCTCAGACTGGCCGCATACATACCTCATTTAATCAGGCTGCTACAGCTACCGGAAGGCTGAGCAGCAGTGACCCAAACTTACAGAATATCCCTGTCAGAGGCGAATGGGGGAAACGGATGAGAGGGACATTTATTGCAGAAGAAGGAAATCTCCTGCTTTCCGCCGACTATTCACAGGTTGAATTAAGGATTCTCGCTCATCTGAGTCAGGACGCAGGTCTTATTGATGCCTTCAAAAATAACCTTGATATCCACGCAAGGACAGCTTCTGAACTCTTTGGCATCCCAATAGATAAGATTATGCCTGATATGAGAAGGATTGCAAAAACAGTGAATTTCGGTGTTCTTTATGGTATTTCTCCATTCGGTCTATCAGAGGCTCTTGGTATTTCGAAAGAGGATGCAAAAAAATACATAGAGCAGTATTTTGAAAGACATCCTGGGGTCAAACAATATATAGAGGAAACACTTGAAGAAGCAAAAAGGAATGGGTATGTCTCAACACTCTTCGGCAGAAAGAGAGCAATCCCTGAACTGAAAAGCCAAAATGCAACAATAAGACAACAGGGTGAAAGGCTGGTAATAAATTCTCCCATACAGGGAACAGCAGCCGATGTCATTAAGATTGCAATGATTCGTATCTGGAGGGAATTGAGAGACAGAGGGCTTAAGACAAAGATGATTCTGCAGGTTCATGACGAGCTTTTATTCGAGTTTCCGAAAGAAGAGATCGAAATCGTTCAGGATATTGTGAAAAAGGGAATGGAAGGTGTTATGAGCCTTTCGGTATCGCTGAAGGTTGATATCAATTATGGAAAGAACTGGGCAGAGGCACATGCATAATTCAAAATTCAAAATGAAAAATTCAAAATTTTGCTACAATATACCTCAAAGGAGGGGATATGGGGAAAATGAAAGAGCCCGCGAAAAAAGAGAGCACCAAAAAGTCATTTAAGAAAAAAGGTACCAAGCAAACGAAGAAAACAATAACAGAGAAAAAATCCATGCAGAAAAAGTCAAAAACTCCCTCCAAAACAGCACCGAAACCTAAGCCAAAAGAGAAAAAGACAAAGATGGTTAAGGTTGAAATAAAAAAGAAGACATCGACGAAAAAGGCTCTGAAGAAAGAGACAAAAAAAGAGATTAAGAAGGGTTCTGCAAAGATAAAAGAGCTAAAGCCTTCAGTAAAGGCTATAAGGAAAGAATCAAAAAAGGGGAAGGAAAAGATAGAAAAGAAAGAGGCTGTCAAAACATCTATTAAGAAAAAGCCTACAAAAGTAAAGGAACAATCAAAGAAGAAAGTTACCATAAAGGCAGAGAAAAAATTTCCTCCAAAAGCAGAAATTAAAGTTGATATTAAGAAACCTCTTGGAATCCCCGTGAAAAAAGTTGAGGCTAAGATTAAAGGAGAAAAGATAACTTATCCTGTAAAGGAAGAAAAATTTCCACCCACCCCATTTGAAACACTCCCAGCAGAATATGGTGAAAACAGCATTACCCTCATGATTGTTGATCCGTATAAACTCTTTGCCTTCTGGGAAGTGAGAGAAGACACCCTGAAGATCTTTGGAGGTAATCTGAACATGAGGGTATATGATGTTACCGACATTGATCTCGATTGCAGTGATGCAAATAGTTATTGTGATATACCAGTGAATGACAGGATAGGAAGCTGGTATTTTGATGTTACCCCGGAAAAGGAATTCATCGCAGACATTGGCATCATGTATTACGAGGGTATCTTTATCACCCTGGCAAGATCAAATAAAGTTTTACCGCCACGGGCAGCGGTTGCAGAGGTCGGGATATTGCCTGAGAGGCTTTATGAAACCGGCCTTCCAATTGGATACGGAAAGTGATTTATCCATAAATCGCATCGCTTATGGATTACGCCTGCAGTTTTGATATACCCCCAAAATATCCAGGTAGCCCCCCACTATACAATTTAGATGCATTTCGTCTATACTAACTGCACAGCTTTTCAAAGCTAAAGGACCCCAGACTTTAAAAAGCGCTGGGGATTTTTTTGGAGGGTAAACTATGGGTACAAAGATTTACGTAGGGAACATTTCGTTCAATGCATCAGAGGATGACATCAAGGAACTCTTCTCACAATATGGAGAAGTTGAATCAGTAAAAATTATAACAGATGCACAAACAGGACGGGCCAGAGGCTTTGGTTTCGTTGAGATGTCATCAGAGGATGAAACGAAAAAGGCAATTTCAGCACTCAATGGAACGGTTCTCATGGAAAGGACACTCACTGTTTCTGAGGCAAGACCACAGCAAAAGAGAGAGAGGGGCAGTTTCAATAGAAGCGGTGGTGGTTTTGGTGGTGGAAAACGAGGTGGTTTTGGCGGAGGAAAATACTCGGAAAGAAAAGGGAGATAGGTATTTGGAGATAAAGGTTCATGGAAGTGACATTGAAAGAGCCTTGAAATCCCTGAAGAACCATCTTCAGAAAGAAGGGCTCTTCAAGGAAATAAAAAGAAGAAGGTTTTATGAAAAACCCTCTGTAAAAATCAAGCGGAAACAAACAGAGGCTCGGAAAAAGAGGATGAAAACTTTTAGATTTACTGCGAGATAGGATAGGTTATTAGCAAGGCTCGGCCAAGCCCCTGATTTTTAAATACAAGAGGCAAACGGGATGAGAGGGGGCAGGCATGAAGCGCGATAATTAGGACAAAGCACTGACAAATTCAATGTATTTTAAGGGCGGGTCTATAATTTCCAAGCCTATGCTGTCTGTTAATCTTTCCGGTGGAGTTTTGTAATATGCCCATCTCACTTTGCAGTGGAGATTGAGAGTTTCTCCTGAAGAGAGACGGAATTTCAACTCCATGTCCTGTCCAGGAGTATATTTCTTATGAGTGTTTGAAGGTGTGGTTATCATTTGAATACCATGTTCGGAAATATTTTCTATAAATACTGCATATTTCTCGTTGCCTGAGATACGTTCAGCCTTTAAAGAAACTCTTATTCTCTTAGCACGCCTTCTTTCCACGGCGATATTGTAGCATATTTTGTTTTAAATCAATATGGAGGAAAATCAGGGGTTTTCTTAGTATTCATTTCCCTTACACTGCAGCTTCAAGCCCATGCCAGTCCACAAATCATGGAGAGGCAAGCATTATGCCTTCCCCTGAATCAAGTTCAGGGTTGTCCTTCGCCTTGCCAGACGGGCGAGCTCCAAGTGAAACTCGGCCAAGCCCCTGGGTTGGACAAAATGGCTGAAAATCCTTTAATACTAATCATAAATTTTGCTACAGTCAAAAATATGTTCAGTTCTTCATCAGCAGTAACCATTCAGTGACGGGTGGAATTTGGTAGCCGTAGGCTTTAGCCTGTATAAATGGCGCAACCTAAAGGTTGCGGCTACTACCTGTGACTGAAGGGTTTCATAGAGCACATAAATCTTCTGGAAAAAATATTGCCGTTATGTTAAATTTTTAAAAGCCATAAATTTTCAGGAGGTGCTTGATGTTTACACTTACTTGCCCAAGGTGTCAAAAGAATTCATATAGTTCTAACGAAGTTTTTTTCCAAGCCTGTCCTTACTGTGGGTTTAAATTCAGCAGAAAATACGGATCCGATAGAAGACTCAAAGAGCGTATTAAACAGGAGATCCCTTTAGGTTTTTCCTGTCAGGAACAGCATTTTGAAGCAAGTACAATAGACTACTCTGAAAAGGGTTTAGCCATAAGGATATTCGGTGATCCACCAGTTGCAGTAGGTGACACCATAGACCTTCCCATCGGAGATATTCAAATCAGGGCAAAGGTTATATGGGTAAATAAAGTGTCTGATAAATCTATGGTTGGCTTACAAAGATTAAATTAAGGGTTCAAAGATTTCTGAACCCTACCACTCCATTTCTAAAAACACCTTAAATACTTGTGGATCAAAATGTTTTCCTGCTTGGTCTCGTAAGTATTCCTTTACTTTCTCTTCTGTCTACGCAGGGCGATATGGCCGATCAGAGGACAATGCATCCCACACGTCCACTACAGCGAATATACGCGCTGCCAGTGGAATCTGTTCACCCTTCAGCCCATGCGGATAACCTGTCCCATCCCATTTCTCATGGAGAAAAAAAGGGGACAGGCTCATGCTGGTTCGGCATAAAATATGTTGGAGTAAGAAGAACCAGTCTTGGGTCATTATCTGAAGCTAATTATGTTTTTGATGCACAACTTATAACACCTATTATTGAAGGACTGGCTAAAGAGG